>JAESUM010000018.1 GCA_016763075.1 Pseudomonadales bacterium | reverse complement strand
GCTTGAGTATGGCCATGATCTGGCTGTCTGAATAGCGTGATTTTTTCATGTGGATCTCCTGCGTATAGATTACGAGAAAATTCCACCTTCAACCTCAGCTATTTTTCGGGGGGATTACCCTATAAGCTTGGGCATCGGTAGGTTAATGCCTATTATCTTCCCGGAGTTTGACCATACCGTACATTGCCACACCATGAGCTAAGGAATCGATACAATAAAAAACATAGATATTTAATATCTGTTTAGTTTGATATTTGCACGAAACAACCCAATGTTAGCGCCACAACTTATTGCCTTGGTGAGAAATCGTTACCCTCGAGGCAAAGCACACGAAATTGAACGACCGATACAGGCAGATAAACAATGTACGAAGGCGAAAAACTAAATAGCATTACCCACTTGGTGGGCGCTGTACTAGCAGTGATGGGTTTTGGAGCACTGCTGACTATCGGCATTCAGGAAAAGGATGTTTGGCTTCTCGCAAGCTTTATTGTCTTTGGCACAACGTTGGTTCTGCTCTACACCATGTCGACTTTGTATCACAGCTTTCACCCGCCAGAGCTAAAGAAGCTGTTTCAAAAACTGGATCACGTTGCGATATACCTGTTAATTGCAGGTACTTACACGCCTTATATGCTGGTTTCGATGCGTGAGGGTAGTGGTCTTGTTGTGCTAGCGCTAATTTGGTCGCTAGCTATCATTGGGCTGTTACTCGATATCCTTATTCCCAAACGTATCAAATGGCTGCAGATATTAATTTATCTGGTGATGGGTTGGTTGTGCACATTCAATTTGGCAGAATTAAAGGCCGCTGTACCGGAGCCTGCGATGTATTGGTTAACCGTAGGCGGACTCGCCTACACGGGTGGGGTTATATTTTATGTATTGGATGGCATGAAGAAGCTTACTCATGCGCATGGTATATGGCATCTGTTCGTGTTGTTTGGTTCGGTGTGCCATTTCGCGTCTATTGCGGGTTATATCAGGTAATTGATCTCCCACCAGTAACGTGGGCATCGAGTTTATGGTATTAGACCTTGCTGATACTCTATCGGCGGCACATGGCTTTGGCCCGAATGTAGCCGAATCGTATTGTAAAACCGGTCGATGTATTTAGCTTATGCCGCTGCGTAGCGCATTGGAATTTCCGTAAAAACTTTCTTTGTTCAGCTCAGGCTTCAAACTGCGGAAAAACGATTCCATATAGGCAGTATCCGTACAATAGACAGCTTGATTGTGGCTGTATTTAAAGCTCGGCTGGTTGAGCAGATTTTGGAATGCTAAACCAGCATGTCAATGCCTCAATCGGTGTGGCATACAACTCCATTTAGGTAGCCACTGTTCTTAAGTGCAGGCTTTGAAGCTGAATGTACAAGCGTCATACAAGAGTTTTCAGGCCAATAGCCTTTGATTCATAGCACCCATTATTAGGTCAATGGCATCATCCGCGGTGTTTATAGATGATGTGTCCATAAAATTAAATCATCTCCCGTTTCTATCTGTTATTTGCTAATTCATCGACCAGCCAATCACGAAAGCACACTACTTTTGGGCTGTTTTTATGAATGTCTATGGTCAGCATATAGTATGTTAGTCCCGTAATAGTTTATCCAAATGGGCGCTCTTCAAGCCAGTGTTGTTACAGCGCAGTGTCGACTAGCAACGCGCTGACGAGTGCAATACCTTGGCCGGCTAACGTGATGTTCTTGGTCGTAGGAGCGTACTTTTATTTTAGGTTTTTTTTAAGAAAATATTGTTTCCAAGTGATGGGCTGTAAGTTCGGATTTTTCCAGGTTTCTTCTAGCAAGGTTGCATTTTTAATGTTTGGGAAATATTGAAGGTACTGCTGGGTTGCGTACATGCCGAATCGTTCGGTGATAAGTTCTGCGGGATTTTCACTCAGTGGATCAAAGTGCCTGTACCTTATTGCCAAATCTATTCGTCGGTCCATTTTCAAGTCTTTGATATGCTCGCCATTTTTAATGACTACACGGATTTTGGGGTAGTGCTGGTGGGCACGCTCGAGTTTTGGTGCTCACCATTGGGCGGTAAAGGATGCGGTTGTGTTCGCAGTGAGTATGGTTTGATTGTCTGATATTTCTTATAGAACGTTAAATAATTCTGCAAAGAGTGATACTCAATTCGTGCACATTGTTCTCCCTCAAGGGTTGGCACAATCAGCCAGATTTTGCGCCCAAAAGTAAGGTTTCGAGCTCTTTCAATAAAGCGCGTATTTGTTGAAATACCGCTGCGAGCGTGACATTTAGTTCGATTGCCGAGGCTTTAAAGGTTTTTAGTCTGGCCGCTGAATCAAATACTTTAATACTGTTTAATTGAGGTATATGAGAAAACATAATAAACCCTATGGATGAATATAATCCATCTACACGGACCTCGGTGAAAATTCACTGGTCTTTATCAATGAAGCATGGATCGCCGCGGTATTTACACCGAATGAACAATGAACCGCAGAGCAAAACCAATTACTTGCGCTGTCTGATGAGCTAATAGAAGAAGTGATAAAGGCCGATATCATATTGCTCTCAACGCCTATGTATAACTACGGTATGCCTGCGGCATTGAAGGCGCGGTTTGACCAGGTAATAAGAGTAAATAAAACATTCATTTTCGATCTAGATCGTGGAGATTTCCCTTTGCAGCCGATTCTTTCAGGTAAAGCTATGCTGTTGATCGTCTCCTGTGGAGAGTTCGGTTTTCATTTTGGTGGACTAAGATAAAACATGAATCATTTAGTCCCCAATATCGATTTTATGAATCAATATTGGTGTATAAAAATCCTATTAAATTAGCTCTGAGTATCAAGAGTTCAGCGACAAACGCCATACTGAATCGCATTAATAATGCACATTCTGAAATTAAAAACCTGATTGATCAGCGAGCCTGAGTGCACCTGAATAGAGACCTGAGGTGCCAGCAGTACAAAAGGCTACCAGTGTTATGCAGCGAACAGGTGTGCCGGAGGGAAATTAACGCCACGTCTGTAATGGGTCATGGATAACAATAATTTGAAACGCATGCCGCAGTTTTTTCGAACATTGCGAAAGCTAGATTAACCCCATAGATACCCGGAAATATTAGTTGCACGGGTTTTAAATCGTTACCGGTGCCATGGTGCTAATGAGTATGTACTTGAGTCGCTGCTAACAGCAGGTGCTGTAAAACGATACAATTTTTAACATTACACATTATATACATTCAGTGACTTTAAGCGTTGCTACCAGCATCGCCCGTTGTGCCCTTTGTCATCGTGGCCCACAAGATAATTACAATAGTATCCCGAGCTATCGACAATAGGGATATGGTAAAGGCAGGAGTAAACCTTCAACCTTGTCGAACTCTTTGTCAATAATGTATTTTTGAGTTCTTCTAGGTTCTCGGGTTTTTTGAAGTGAATGGTCCTTGTATGCTCTTCCATTTTATTGGTTCGAAGAGTTACATTTTCAATGTCTACCATCTCGCCATTATTTATGGCTTCGAACTTAAACTGTAAACGACCTCGGTGTTTGGGGAAGTTAAACAGTACTACTAATTCAGCGTCATGATCAGGGTTGTTTTTCTTGATGGCCGGATCAACACAGCCAACCAGTGAAGCAAGAAAATACAACAAAACTACTTTTTTAATACGTTCCTTTTTTATGCTACTCTGTTTCTTACCTACTATTTTTGTGATAATAGTGCTGCTAAAAGGGGCTAGTGTAGCTTGCTAAGTCGACACCTTTTTCTGTTGGGTTTTTACATTACTCAGTTATGCACATAACGCAGGTTATGCGTTAGGGCTGCCAAGTACCGTATTTACTGATAAGCGTGCATCACGGGAAAGGTAGGGTTCCATACTCTTGAATAACGAATGCAGCTCCTCGCCGTATTGGTTAACGAAAGCTTGGTTGCCGTCAGCTATCTGTAGCTCATTAACTGAGGCTGACTGAGTTGAAGCAAGTGCTCCGTGAAACAGTTTCAAACTCCAATTCACTGGGGCCGGAAAACTGAGGCCAAAAATAATCTCGATCACAAGCACAATACAAATATACAATTTCTTCGGCTGCCTTGCCGATGATGTTTGATATCTTGTTTCGCTGGTCGATTGATACCAAATGCTCATCGAAACCTACTGTTCCATATGCTGCATGATACAAGCCTGCATCTTGGAGCACCGCAGAGGCTTGCCATTTTTTTAGCAAAGCTTGCGTAGCTATAAGATGGTCTAGCAGCACGCCATTAGTATGTTCGAAATCACCGGCACCCAACTGCGCAGGTTTTTTGAATTTCTCATTCATGTTTGTGTTCGACGTGATGCAACGTTAGCTTAAATCTAAATTGCTTATTTGGCAGGTTTTTGACCGAGTAATCTCGGTTTTTATAACAGAGCGATACCAGTGGCAGGTCAAACAAACCTGACTCCCGCTAGCACCCTGGTATGTCTTAAATCACATCTATCAAAATCCAAACCGAACTAACCAAAATTGTACCCATAGTTCCGAGCATTCCAGACGCGCGAAATACAATAGGTCCCAACTCAGTTAGGCCAATATAATGAGAGATACGTGCTACCACTAGCACCATACCTAACACGTGAAGCCATGTGTCTGATGCACCCAATATTTCCATCATAATGAGAAGAAATAACGCCATTGGAACGGTTTCAATAAAGTTTGCTTGGCCTCTGGTTCGGCGTATCATTTCTGGGTCGTCGCCGGTACCAATATTAATTTTTGTTTTAACCCGGTATATACCTACGCGCACCGTGAAGACTATAAATACAAGGCCTAATACGGCAACATAGATGGGCGTAATGCTAAGTAAAGATGGCAGTTCCATAAGGGATCCTTAGTATGTTTCTATTTGAATTTAGATTATTTTTTTATACGTTTATATCACTCAATTACACTCTATTTTTTTGTGATGAGTTTGAATGAAAGAGCAGTGACAGCGATGCACCATACAATAACCGCACCGCTCGGTAAATCAATCAGAGACGATACGATTAAGCCAATGCCATAACCTGCGCCCCCAATAAAATACGCTGCCAATAAAGCATGCCTGTGCCCAACGCTTCCCAGCGCGGGAATTATCAAACTAGCAAATACCAGATAAACCCCCACTAATTGCACAGAACTGGTTACAGCAATTGCAAACAAACAATAAAACCCAAGGTGGTTTAACCGTTGTTTGAACATGAACAAAACCACTAAAACTAAACCGGTCACTATGGCCGTTGGCAACAGTTGCTCCCAAGTGATCCAGAGTATTTGTCCCACTAATAAATCTTTGAGAGATTCCCCGCCATGAGGGTTTGTTGCCAAGAGTAAAATGCTGGCGGTTGCCGCAAGGATAAACGTTACGCCAATGAGCGCTTCTTGGTATTTTTGATAGCGTTGCTCTAACCAAGCTAATGCCATCGCTGCGCTCAAAGCACTGCCGACGGCAACTAGTTGCACCTCCCATCCATGGATTTCCCAGCCAAAGCGGGAGGCAGCGATAACCCCTAACCCTGCAATTTGCGCTACGGCTAGGTCAATGAAAATAATACCTCGTTTGAGTACCTCTTGGCCGAGCGGCACATGAGTAGCAAGGATTAGCAGGCCGGCAATAAATGCCGGCCCTAGAATGAAAAACTCCAATCCTTCAGTACTCATGAACCACTCTTGACCAACTGCGCCACGATCTGCCCAAACCATTGCTCCAAGGTTTTATTTTTAGCTGGGCCGAAGGCTAGTTCTATCCTTGGTATGGCGGTTCTTTTTTCCAGCCAGCGAGCCGATTTATCGTTTTGAGCGCTCGATATCAGGATCATTGCTGCGGGGTTTTGTTTCAACTGTGCAAGCACTTTACCCAGATGCCTGCTGGTAGGCGGAATACCCGGTTTTGGCTCCAACGTGGCAACCTTAACTAGCCCTAACCATTGCTCTAAATACACCCAGTTATTATGACCCACGACAATTTTCGTACCACGCAAAGCTTTGGCTGCTCGATGCCAGCCTTTAATGGCTTGTTGCCACTGCTGGCTAAAGTCCTGCCCGTTTTGTCGGTAAAGGGTCTTATTGGCAGGGTCAATTTTTATAAGGCGCTGAGTAAGTACGTTGGCAATCAGTTGAATACGCTGTGGATCAAAGTGAATATGCGGATTTCCGGCCGCATGAATATCACCCATAGCGCGGTCCAGCACCGCACGTTTTTCCAACAGTTCAACATAATCTGAGGCCATAAAGTGCCCTGGTGTTCCCGCTAGAATGTTGCCGTTGCCTGATTTACGCAGCAGCAAGGGAAGCCAGCCGATCTCCAAATCAGCACCGGTGCACACCAGTAAATCAGCACGTCGTACCTTGGCAATTAAACTGGGGCGTGCTTGTATATGATGCGGATCTTGCTGGTTGGTGGTCGCGCTAAATACCTTAACCGCAGTGCCACCGAGTTGCCGTGTCAAGGCTGCCCATTCAGGCTCGCAAGCGAAAACATTAATTTGGGCGTAGGTTGCGTTCGCGCCAAATGAAAACAGCAACACCGCCAAACCCATTTTTGTCATCCATTGATAAAACATGATATTTCCTCCTAAAACGGGTGGGCGCCGTGACTACCAAGGCTCATGGTGTATTGCAGAATGAACTGATTGTCACTGTTCTCGTAAGAGTCATCCTTATTGAATTGCACGCGCACGCGGCTGTATTCGCTAGGCAGCCAATCCAGGGCAACACTGGTGCGTTTTTGCGTGTGGCCCTCATTATCTAGCGCCGCCTCGCCTAACACGCCGGTATCAGAACCTTTGTTACGGCTGCTGAGTTGGTCGTAGCGTAAACCCGCCTGCCACTGAGGTTTAAACCGGTAAACCGCCTGCGCATACCAGCCCTTTTGATGACCTTCGTAGCTTGTTTTTTCAACCGGAGGCCCGCTGTTTAGCATGGTGACAGTACCGGTTTCTTTGCGGTCAAAATATTCAGCTTGGAGTTTAAAGTTTTGGTTTTTGGGGTTGCCATTGGGTGCCCATTTGTACACAAAATCCACCGCATTTATTTTGCTGTTACCACTAAATGAAGGGGTCTCCACTGCAACGCCGCCATGGGCGTGACCACCACTTTGCCGGTCTTTAATATCAGACGCTTGCCAATGGCTTAAACCCAACTGCCAGCTGTGCTCAATGCCAATATCGCCGCCTAGTTCTGTAAATACAGTCCAAGCACCGATGTCATTTGTGTTGCCAGCAGCGGGAAAACGGCTACCACTTAATAGCTCTGCACCAAATTTTAAAAAGGTATCTGTAGGAGCTATATAGCTTACTTGCACGCCATCATCATTTAATTGATTGCCGAATAACCCGCGGTAAATTAACGGAGCATCGGCAAAATCCCAAGAATGGCTATGTTGTTTATTTAAGTAACCGATTGCTGAGAAAAACCGTCCACCCTTTACCGTTAAGCCATTGCCCAACCCCAGGGTTTGGATAAACGCCTCTTCCAGTTCAACTTCTGTTGCTCGGTCATGTTCGGCAACCGCAAGCGTCAACTTACCGTAAAATTTGTTATCAATATTGGCGCTCATCACCAGCTCGGTGTGCCCTACAGAAAACCCTTTTTTACCTAAGCCTGACTCAGGCCCAAGGGCGAATCCTGGTAATTCATAACCTTCTGGATCATTTCCAAAATTAGCGTAGCGGCCGTCCAAAATAAGGTTAATAGCAGGATTAAAATTGCTCTGAACAGAGGGTGGTTTTATTGAAGGTTTGTTGTGCTTTAAGACGCTCTGAACTTCCCGAGCTGCGGTCTGTTCCGGCTGGCTATCTTCTTTGGTTTTTAGTAGTTGTTCTTCCAACGCCTGAATACGTTGCTCGTATTCTGTTCTAAGCATATCCAGTTGTTGTTGTATGGGTTTGATTTCACTATCAGCAACTACCAAAGTTGAACTGAATAACGTGGCTGTAATGGTAGCCAGCAGTAAAGTGTTACGCATGGGTATTTCTCCTGTAAACGGCATGGTGCACCACAACGGACAGAAGCCTGCGGTGGTGCAAGTAATAATTTTTCGTTTACTAAGAGGAGGGTGGGGCGCGGGAGTGATATGCAGATAGCGGGGAGAATAACCAGGTTCTAACGATGCGAGAAACGGGTAACCCATTACTCACTAAAAAGGGTAATTGCAACCCAAATGAAACGACGCCATTACTCGATTTTTCACACTGCAAAAATTGTTGGCAGGGTGGCTCTTGAGCGTGAAATGGATGCTCAAGAGAATGAGAAAGCACGCCAAATTGCCCGATAAGCCATAAAATGCTTATCAGTGCAGCTACGTGTATTTGGCGGTACTTTCTGTTTATCATTTTTACCGGTTAATCGCTTTTACGAATTACTTAATATCGCCAAGCCTAATACTTTAAAGAGGAACGCTGATGATGCGTTTGCATAGCTTGCTAGCTCTAATTGGTTTCGTGTTCTTACTGCTTTCATCTGAGTGTGGTGCCAAAATTCTAGTACTGGCGCTGGCAATATATTTTCAGCCTGTTTTTTTCGCCATTTCTTCAGCGACTATAATACCCGAGCTTTTTAGTATAGGTATACCTTTTCCATTATTTCTTGGGTCAGAGGCAGGTATAGAAATATACACTTCAGAAACACCAGGTTCAATAAGCGCCTTAGCGCGCGATGGTGTGCGGCCATGAAATGAGCAAGGCTCCAAAGCGGAAACACCCTTGCGAGCCACAATAGTTAACAAGCGTTTCAGCCCATGCATGATTTCCCCTGTGCTGAGTATACCCACGAGAAACGATGGCTCCATCTTTACAAGCACACCCAACGGGCGGGCTAAGCAGGCAATGCGGCAGAGCCTTTTTAGGCTTTTTAAAAGCGATGCTCATATATGGATAGGTGCTCAATATTCATATATGAGTTACCGGATAACTCTAGTGTGGGCCGTGTAGCCTGTGACCCACTTGTTATATTATTCATGTACGCGATGAACCTATATTTTCAACCACCGGTTTGGTCGCTTTGCGATAATGTCTACTCTTGAATTTTATTCACTTTGGCATCCAAAAAAGTTCGTAACCTTCTTTCTTATTAAGAATAAAATAAGCCCAAATATTAGCGCAATAATGGCCCCGAAAAAGTCCAAAAAATATTCCACAAAAGAATGGGGTCAGATACCGTCTTAAAACTACACATCGAAGCGACAGTAGGGAATTTACTAATCAATGAGCACCGTCCAAATACTATCTCCTTGTTCTCATACTGTAGTATTTCTTGAATATGATGAATAGTTATAAAGGAGATCAAACCATTTTCATTTAGAAACCTAACTACCTCCTTAGCGTTATCAGATCTTTTGCTATTCCTGGAGTAGAAGTCCTTTGCGAGTTTTCCAAATATCGAGGTATCAATTGACATTAATCTTGGAGGAGTCATAGAAATTAGTCAGGTGTAAAGCAGCTAAAATTGTCGGTAAGCGGAGTAAAATTGTCCACGTATAGGGATATTGAAGTGCTAAGCGGGGGCATTGAAATCCTGTTTACCAAGAATTCTCATAATTTCTACTGTGTTGATATTAACTCGATAATAGATGGAGTCTGCACCACATACACTACGGCGGTAGCCTTCTCGAATATGGTCAACAGCTTGATATTGATAGGGTGCTTCCGCTAATTCTTCAAAGCGTTGGATAAATGCTTGATCGTAACGATCGGCTTGTTGTTCGCTGTATTCTTGGTGGCCGCGCTAAATCCATTTTTGCATCTTCGCTAAGCCTGTAGCTTTTCTTCATGGCTGTTGCATGCGACCTAGTCCAGCCTTAATTTCCCGGAGGGTTTCCTCAGGGGTTTGATCGGTGAAGCCGCTTTGTTCGGCATGGATTAGCTTGGCTCGTATTGATTCAATCTCAGAAGCGGCTTGTTGCTCCCGTAGTTGACGCTCCCGAATGAGCTTGCGAACCACTTCGCTTTCGTTTCCGAAATGCCCTGTTTGAATTTGCGCCTTGATCCAGCCATTTTGTTGGTCTGTGACGGTAATGCTTTTCTTTACCATAGCCATAGCCATAGCCATAGCCATAGCCATATCTATTACCTTATCTATCGTAGTTTATCCTACTTAGTCGGATAATATGCTCTGGAGCTAAATGCGAGCAACTAAACGAAAAACCCCATCACGCCAACTCCCGCAATATAGTAATCGGCGGTACTTTCACCACTCGATAACTAACCAACGTACCAGTAACGCCAATCAATATCGCCCCAACCAACGGCCCAGCAATCCACAGCATAGGGTGGGCTGCATATTCAATTAGGAAGATGCGGGTTTGCAGCATGTATAGCGTGACTTCTGCACCAAGCGCAGCGAGTGTTCCGGCAATTAAACCAAGCAGTGAAAACTCTATGAGCAGGCTGCCCATGATGAGTTTTCGGCTTGCGCCCAATGTTCTTAGAATGGCGTTTTCGTGAAAGCGCTCGTCTAGGCTTGAGCGAATGCTGGCGATTAGTACCAGTAACCCCGCGAATAGAATCATGCCTAATACTAGCTCTACCGCTAGGCTGACTTGGCTGATGATGCTGCGTATTTGGCTGATAACGGAATCTAAATCAAGCAGGGTGATGGTTGGGAAGTTACGCACGATGCTGTTGAGTTGGACTTTTTCTGCGCGCGGTAAATAAAAGCTGCTTAGGTAGGTGGCGGGTTGGTTTTCTAGTAAACCCGGTGGGAACATGAAGTAGAAATTTGGGTTCATGCTGTCCCACTGCACGCTACGCACACTGCGTATGGTGGCGACTAATATTTGGTCGGCAATGGTGAATTCTAGTGTATCGCCGACGGCCAGCTTAAAGCGCTCTGCGATGTCTTTTTCGATAGAGATGAGTGGTTTGCCGTAATCATCATCTGTCCACCATGAGCCGTCGAGTATTTTGTTGTCTACCGATAAATGGTCGCTCCAGCTTAGGTTGAGCGCGCGGCGGTGTTCGTTGCCACGGGGGGCTTTGCCCAGGTGCTCGGTCATGGTTTGGCCGTTGATCAAATTTAGCCTACCAAGTATTACCGGATAAAAGGGTCGTGGCTCAATATTGTGGTCTTCAAAATGTGTTTTTAGCGGCTCACGGTCGGCATCGCTAATGTTCATTAAAAAGTAGTTGGGCGCGCCATCGGGTATTTGGTTTTGCCACTCTTCTACCAGTGATGTGCGCACGGTTGCTATCACCAGTAACAGCATTATGGCTAGGCTGAAGGTCATGATTTGTAGCGTGCTGCTGGATTTGCGGCGCTGAATAGCGGCCATCGCTAACTTCCATTGGCTGCCGGCTTGCATGCCGGTTGCGCGGGTGATGCCAAGGATCGCATTGATGACGACCATCATGATGCCAATGGCTCCCAGGGAGCCCACCATTAAGCTTGCCGCGAGCATGAGGTTGGCGCTGTACCACCACATGAGGCAAAAGGTGCCAACAATGCCGAAGCCATAAATCATCAGCGCTGCTGCGCCCGGCGGCTCTAATTCACGCCGTATCACCCGTAGGGGCGATACAGATTTAAGATCAATCAGTGGTGGAAATACAAATGAAATGAGGCAAACCAGCCCGGTGGCTACGCCAATAAGCCAGGGGCGCAGGTGTGCTGCGGGTAGCTCATCCGGCAGGTAGTCACGCAGTATAAATACAAAACCCACCTGAACCAGCCAGCCAAGTACTGCGCCAAACAGCGATGCTATAAGCCCTAGGCCAATCATTTTTGTCATATAAAGCCGGTTGATCTCGCGGCTGCTCGCGCCAAAGCTTTTCATTACCGCAACGTAGTTGTATTGGCGCAGGCAGTAACGCCTTGCGGCCATGGCGAGTGCTACGGCGGCCATCACCACACCGAGTAGGCAGGCCAGCATGAGGAACTTTTCGGCACGTTCAATTGATTTTGAAATAGCCGGGCGGCCCTCTTTAACCCCAAGCAGTTGTTGGGAGCTGTTCATTTGTGGCTTTAACCAGCGAGTGAAGGTTGAAAGCAGGTCTTCGTCGCCGCTGTACATTAAGCGGTAGCGAACGCGGCTACCGGGTTGGATGATCGCGGTTTTTTGTAGGTCTGCCATGTTCATCATTACCCGTGGGCCGACGCCGAACATGCTGCCGCCGCGATCAGGTTCTTGGGTGAGTACTGCGCCCACTTTTAGCTGGCTTTCACCAATTGAAAGCATGTCGCCAACTTTGATATTTAATGCAGGCAGTAGCCGCGATTCAACCCAGACTTCGCCGGCTGTTGGCCCATGGTCGATGGCGGTACTTTCGCCAAAGGCGATATCGGCAATGCCGAGCTGGCCCTTAAGTGGGTAGTATTGGTCTACGGCTTTAAGATCGGCCAGTAGCATTTCACCACCGGCAAACACCATCGACTGAAAGGTAAGCGCTTCGCTGACATTGAGCTTTCGTTTTTGCGCTTCGATTCGCCAGTTTGGGTTCAATGGTTCTGGCGAGCTGAGCATTTGGTCAGCACCAATGAATACACTGGAGCCAGCTAAAATACTGCCCTGTAACCGGTCGATAAACAGCGTGATGCTGGTAATAATGGCGACGGCAATAGCGAGGGAGGCAAACAAAACCCCCAGTTCTCCGCCTTTCCAGTCGCGCCATAAAAAGCGCGCGCGTACGGCTAATCGCATAAAAATCTCACTGTTTGTTGAATGGGTTGCGGTGGTGCATTAATAGCCCACGTTATTTTGTTCGGCGCTGGCCAGTTTAGGTTTTGGTGATGTGTTGGCACTGCAGGCAATGGATGGCGCTTTGGGTTGGAAACAACGGGAAATTCAGCCCAAGAAAAACCAAGAACGCAAAGCGTCTGCCTATTTGATGAAACTCGGTATTGCTGGAACCACATTGTTCGCATGTTGGTATGTCCGTGCCTTGTTCTTCTGTCAGTAAGTCTGACCGATCTTCCTTCGCTTTCGAGTTTGGCTCTATCGATATGTTCTTCGTAGGGGAAGGTGTAGCTCGATATGGTGATTAGCATTTGGGTTTGGTGGCCGGTTTTCCGTTATTTGATTAAGCCGTATTTTTGGTATTTAACTAGTCCGCTGTTTTAGGTGTTTATATAGTTTCCGGAACTTCCTTTATCTCTGAAACTAAAGCACCATCACTGATCTGAATAACGCGGTTGCAGCGCCCCGCTAGGCGTTGATCGTGTGTGACCAAAATCAACGTGCTGCCTTGTTCTTGGTTGAGCTTAAAAATCAGGTCGATAATTTGCTCGCCGGTTTTGCTGTCGAGGTTGCCGGTGGGTTCGTCGGCAAACAAAATACGCGGTTTCGATGCAAAGGCTCGGGCTATGGCCACCCGTTGTTGCTCGCCACCAGAGAGCTGGCTGGGGTAATGTTGAACCCGGTGTTTAAGACCCACTTCTTCAAGAAACTTCATGGCTTGGGCTTTGGCATCGGGACTGTTTTTTAGCTCGGCTGGTAGCATTACGTTTTCCAGTGCGGTGAGCCCCGGTAATAGCTGAAACGACTGGAATACAAAGCCGACGGTTTGCGCACGTACTGCTGCACGTTGCTCTTCGTCCATTGCGGTGATTTCGTTTCCATCGAGAAAAATTGAACCTTCACTGGCTTCATCGAGTCCAGCCATTAGGCCCAATAAGGTAGATTTACCAGAGCCAGAAGCGCCGGTTACCGCAACGGACTCCTGCGCCTCGATTTCAAGTGTTATGCTGTCCAAAATGGTTAGCATTCCTTCAGTAGTTTCTACACGTTTTGACAGGTTTATGGTTTTGAGCATAACGAATTCTGAGTTTCCAAAAAGATGGATGGCGGCCGGTGTGGCCAAAGGTTTTGTCGGATTAATTTTCTGGATCGGGTTTTGTGTTTCCAGTGCTAGCGCCGGTGTTACAAATTCTGCAGCAGCTTCGCCGATGCCAGTGAACAGAGCATCGGTTGGACAGGCCAACAGCCTGATAGTTCTTGGAGATAGTATCAGTGCTGGATATGGGTTGCCAGCAGGCCGCGGTTGGGTTGAACTGCTAAAACAACGACTGCTCAAACGCAATATTAACTGGAAGGTTGCCAACGGCAGTATTGCCGGCGAGACCACCAAGGGCGGGCTGGTTCGATTGCCGGCATTGCTCAAGCGCCATCAACCTAAAATTGTGGTAATTGAGCTTGGCGGCAACGACGGGCTGTGCGGTTATCCGCTTAAGCGAATTAGAGCCAATTTAGAAACCATGATTCAACTTGCCAGCAAGGCTGGGGCCGAAGTTATTTTGGTGGGTATGCGGCTGCCGCCCAATTATGGTGGTCGCTACGCCAACCCATTTTTTGCACAATACGGCGAGCTAGCCACACAATATAAAACCGGGCTTGTGCCGTTTTTTCTTGATGGCATTGTCACCAAAGAAGGCCTAATGCAGGAAGATGGCATTCACCCAACCCAAATTGCGCAACTGCAATTGTTAGAGCATGTATGGAAACCGCTAGAACAGATGTTGAGCCGTTTAACTACAACACCCTGATATTGATTGAGTGATGTTTCCTGAACAGCCAGAACAGCTATCTGTAAATGCCCTTTTAAAAGATCAGGGGCAGAATCAAGGGAAAGGTCAAGAGCAGCAACAGATTGAAGAACCAGCCCAACGCAAAATAATTCATATCGATATGGATGCGTTTTTTGCCTCCGTCGAACAGCGCGACTTTCCCGACTTACAAGGCAAACCTGTAATTGTGGGCGGCCAGCCAGACAGCCGTGGCGTGGTGGCGGCCTGTAGCTACGAAGCTCGTAAATTTGGCATACATTCCGCCATGGCATCGTCGCGGGCGTACCGCTTATGCCCCCAAGCCATTTTTGTAAAACCACGCTTTGAAGCCTACAGGCAAGCATCAACAGAGATTCACGAAGTATTCCGCGAAATAACAGACCTAATAGAACCGCTGTCTTTGGATGAAGCCTACTTGGACGTCACCGGCTCAACAGAACAAGAAGGCTCTGCTACGCGAATTGCCCAGCTTATAAAACAACGGATACTTTTACAGACTGATTTAGTGGCATCCGCCGGGGTTTCTTACAATAAATTCTTAGCCAAAATAGCTTCCGATATGGACAAGCCAGATGGGCTGTTTGTAATACGGCCAGAGCAGGGCGTGGAGTTTGTATCTACGCTGCCGGTTAAAAAAATACACGGCGTAGGAAAGGTGACCGAGAAAAAAATGCTTGGCTTAGGTATAGAAACCGGCGCAGATTTAAGATCAAAAACTTTGCTAGAACTGCAACAGTACTTTGGCAAAAGCGCACAATATTATTTTAATATTGCCAGAGCCATCGACGAGCGCCCGGTGCGCTCGTCCCGCAAGCGAAAATCTATCGGTATTGAACGCACCTACCCAGAAGATATGAAAGACCTAAACCTAATCAAACAACACCTAACAGAGCTACTAGAAAAAGGCGTTGAGCGAATGAAGGTTAAACAGTGCAGCGCGCGCACACTAACACTTAAATTAAAGTACGATAATTTCGAACAAGTCACACGTAGCCAAACCACCGAACAACTGTATATGAATGTGAAGCAGTGCTTACCTGTACTTTTTTCTTTGCTGAATAAAACCGAAGCAGGGGAAAGAGCGGTACGCTTATTGGGGCTTAGTTTTTCGGGTTTAACTACAGGAAAACAAGAGAACCTCGAACAGCTTTCGTTGTTTGAAAATGAAGATGTGTAATATATAAACCTTCGCTGCGTTAGAGTTTGTCTCTGAGGTATCTGCTGAGACTAAGGTAGTCATAGTGAACGAACATTTTTGAATATGGATAAATTTTGAAATACGAACCAGTAAAAGGGCAGCTATGAAACAACTTATACTCGTACGCCACGCAAAAGCAGGGTGGGGTGCAACGGGGGCACCGGATATTGACCGGGCTCTTAGCAACCAAGGTGAAATAGACGCAAAAACCATGGCTGGCCGTATGATTTTGCGAATAAGCTTTAGCCCGCCAAAGGTGCCGCAGCGGCTCGACCGAATTATTTGCAGCCCTGCTAAGCGAACCCAAAGCACAGCCCGTGCAATCGCGGCGAATGCGAATTACCCAGTGGCGAATATCGAGCTAGATAAAAACCTCTATTTAGCAGATTTGGACACTTGGCTAGAGACTATTCAGTGTTTGCCCGATGAGCTTCAGTTTGTAGTGATGGTGGGGCATAATCCCGCCATTACAGAGTTGGTGAACCACTTGAGTGGTTTGAATATTCCGGCGGTTGTGCCCTGCGGTATGCTCTATTTACAGTTTGATGATATTAAATGGGCTGACATTGGCACGGTTAAACCAGAGTCAGAGTTCTTTGATTCGCCGCAATTACCACTGTCTTGAGCGCGCGTAAAGCTAGCTAATGTATTAATGTTATATCTGTAATTAGGGTTAATTTAGCCTGAAGAAAGTGAATAAATATCTAGTTTAAAGACCAAGCACGAAGACCCAAGACAAAAGCCTGAAATAAAAACAGAATATATAAAACTTAGTAAAAGAATCCAATTATGACGAATGCATTGATAAAAAATAATTTAATAAAAAGTATTGTGGCCAGTATTACCTTGTTGGTTGGTTTGGTGTGCGCTCAAGCATTATATGCAGATGCCAGCGTAGCGAAGCTTGGTAACCCGCAAGTTTTAATAGCCACGAATAAGGGCGATATTTTAATTGAACTTTACTCGGAAAACGCCCCTGTAACCGTGAGTAATTTTCTAGGGTATGTGGATTCAGGCTTTTATACGGGAACTTTATTTCATCGCGTAATTAATAATTTTATGATTCAAGGCGGTGGTTACACTACCGATATGATGCGTAAACAACCGAATGACCCCATTATCAATGAAGCCAATAACGGTTTAAAAAATTTGCGCGGTACGTTAGCCATGGCCCGAACACAAATTGTAGATAGCGCCACCAGCCAGTTTTTCATTAATCATAAAAACAACAGCAACCTTGACCATAAAAACCAGCGTACTTTTGGTTATGCAGTGTTTGGTAAAGTCATTAAAGGTATGGATGTTGTCGACCGTATTGCACGTTCGGCTACCAGACGAGGAAATGCTCCGGTACAGCAGGTTATTATTAAAAGCGCAAAACGTGTTTCGGCGAAGCCTGCGTAATTGAGCCTGATTAACTATTTAATAATATTGACTACCACTGAACAAAGGTGCTCGGTTGGCAAATAATACAACGCTTAGTTTTGGGCTGGCACAACCAGAGCTAGCCTGGAGCAGCGACGGCACGCCTTTTTCGGTAGAGCATCAGCAAAGTTATTGGCCTAGCGGCTATACACTTGCGCAAATAGAAGACGTATTCATTGCTGGCAATCAGTTACGCAAGCGTTTTTCCGAGCTGAAATTAACCGGTTTCAGCAATGGTAAAAATAACTTCACCATTGCCGAAACCGGCTTTGGCAGTGGGCTAAATTTTTTATCGGTTTGCCGAGCGTGGGATCAAACCGATACCGGCGATGCCTGCCTTCACTTTGTGAGTGTAGAAAATGCACCGTTATGCCCACAGCAGTTGCAGCGCTGCTTTTCACAATGGCCAGAGTTACAGCCATACCAGCAAGAGCTGCTGGCTAACTACCCACAGCGCCTTAAAGGTGTTCACCGGGTTCAGTTTTCTAGGCGTATTCAACTGACGCTACTGTTTGGCGAAGCCCAAGCGATGTTGCCGCAGCTCACCGGCACCTCTGGTTTTGGAGTAGATGCTTGGTTTTTAGATGGTTTTGCTCCGGCTAATAAATCTGATTTATGGAGCCAAGAGCTGTTTAACCAAGTTGCGCGTTTAAGCGCTATGGGTACAACGTTTAGCGCTTTATGCAGCGAGCAATCGGTATGTGATAGCTTGCAGAACGTGGGTTTTACGTTTAAGCATACAAGCGCTATTAGTGGGCAATCGGGTAAATTAAGCGGTACGTTTAACCCTGATTTAAATTCTGCTTCAGAGCCTTTAACCGCCGCGCTGACCCAAGCGCCAGCACTATCTTCAGCGCAACGCTCTGCTCAATCCTCTATTCAATCGATAGATAAGCCTTTCGAAAAACCTGAACAGAAAGATAAGAGGACTAATAAGAAAACTAATAAAAAGAACCGTGCAAAACCGTGGTTTGATCTTCCCGCCGTATTGCACTCCTCTGCCGATATTAAAAAAGCGGTTGTGATTGGCGCAGGCATAGCTGGCTGTAATGTGGCTTATGCGCTGGCACAACGTGGCTGGCAGGTTGAGCTGCTTGATGCAGGGCCGGAAGTAGCCACGGGTGCCTCGGGCAACCCGCAGGGTATTTTGTATACGCGCTTTTCATCTACGCCATCTGCTTCGGCAGAGTTTTCGCTGTTTTCTTATTTATTTGCGCAAAATTTTTACGCGCAGTTGAGCTCCACGCAAATAAGCGCCGCGCAAGTGAGCAATGAGCATTCACAGGAAGATTTCTTTTTTCCTACCGGTGTTATACAACTGGCCTTTAACGATAAAGAACAACAAAGGTTACGCGGCCTTATTGATAAAACAGCGCTCTCAAAAGAGCTGGTGCAGTGGCTAAGTGCGGAGCAAGTAAATGAGCGCGCTGGTGTGCCGGTTGACCTTGCCGGGGTGTTATTCAACAACGGTGGTTGGCTAAAGCCTAAAGGGTTGTGTGATGCGTTGTCTGTGCATCCGAACATTACCCGTAGGTTTTCGCAGAAAGTGGCTAGGCTGGAGCCAGTAGCCGCCGCGCAAAAAGACGGCACGCCTAGTTGGCGCTTGTTAGCTGAAGATGACACGCTAGTTACGCAAACCAAGGTGGTGGTTCTTGCGTGTGCGCAGCAATCAAACCGCTTAATTCCGGATATGCCGTTACCGACAACGGCCATTAGAGGGCAGGTGACCCAGTTGCCTTCTCGGCTTTCTACTCAGCTGCTTACCCCAATGCCTACAAGCGCAGAAGCATCGGCGTTAAAAACTGTGCTCTGTACCGATGGTTATATTGCACCGGCAAGCGATGGCAGCCACTGCATTGGTGCTACCTACAATTTTGATAGTACCAACGAGCAGCTTGATCCGGCGGATCATCAAACAAACTTAGACAATTTGAAACGTTACTTGCCGGCTTTGCTTGCTCAAATGACTGGCCCTCAAACGTCAGAAAACTTGAAATCGGGAAAACTAGAGCAGAGAGGCTTTGAACCGGAGCACCTAAAAGGCCGAGTGGGGTTTCGTTGTACCACCCCAGACTACTTGCCCATTGTTGGGCCACTGCCTGATACAGCTGCATTTTTAAGCGATTACGCTTCACTGAGAAAAGACAAAACCCTGCCAATTCAGCAATCTGGTCGGTACCACGCTGGTTTGTACACTTGTATTGGCATGGGCTCTAAGGGGCTTTCTTATGCTCCGCTATGCGGCGAGTTACTGGCGAGTATGATTTGTAATGAGCCATTACCCGTGGGCCGCAAGCTTTGTGAGGCGTTAAACCCTTCTCGGTTTCTGATTCGAGACATCATCAAAAACCGTGTTTAAAGAACCTTCGGATCGCCTTTGAATCACAATAAGAGTCGAAAAAAAGCTCGAATTCGTTTAAATTAGAGCTCTCCAGTTTAACTAATACTAATAATAGCTGGATTGATTCGGAGTATTTTGAGGGGATCGGGTAGTGATATATAGGTCTAATCGACCTGTTCTGTATGCCCATAACGTTATGCAACTTCCTTACCCAGGGGTTGTGGGTACATTCCCGTAAGAATTCTCTCAAACTCAAATCGATAAAAACCTTTGCTTTAGCCGTAAAACTTGGCGTTAAACAAAGGTTTCAAACCAACTCGAAACTAAAAATAAAGAGGTCATACTAATGCCTGAAGAATATTTGACGAAACCGGAGATTGCCGGTGCAAAGGGAATGATTGTTGCGTTTCACGCCAATCACAGCCCAGAGCGAATGGCTATTCAATCTGAGCAAGGTTCACGTACATATAAGCAACTCAACAACCGTATTAACCAAATCGCTACTAGCCTGCGTAAATTTGGTTTGGTTCCTGGCGATGCGGTATCTTTGATCTGCTCAAACCGTCCTGAGTTCGCTGAAATTTTGATGGCGTGCCTGCGTACCGGTATCCGTGTTTCTCCGGTTAACTGGCATCTTGCTGCACCAGAGATCACTTATATTGTTGATAACTCTGATTCCAAAGTAATTTTTGGTGATGTTCGTTTCAAAAGTCATCTTGAAAAAGTGATTGCAGAATGCCCGCAAGTAAAATTGGGTCTGTCTATTGGTGGTGATGTTGAAGGGTTTGAAGACCTCGATAACTTCATCGCAGGTGCATCCACTGAAAACATCGCTGACCCTACTCCAGGTTTCCAGATGTTATACACCTCTGGCACCACGGGTTATCCCAAGGGCGTATTTAAAGAGCCTACAGGCAAACCTGCGCCACCAAACCCATTAACTGAAGCGGCTGACTACAAGCCAGGCAACGATACTGCACTTTGCACCGGCCCTTTGTACCACGCGGCACCATTAGGTTTAGACCTGTTGGCAGCACTGGGTAACGGCATTGGTTGCTACTTGACTGATAAGTGGGATCCAGAAGAATCTTTGCGTTTGATTCACGAATACAAGATCACACACAGCCACATGGTTCCCACCATGTTCCACCGTATGTTGGCATTGCCTGAAGATGTCCGCGCAAAATATGACGTTTCTTCACTGAAATTCATTATTCACGGTGCGGCTCCTTGCCCAGTACACGTTAAAGAAGCCATGTTC
>JAESUM010000003.1 GCA_016763075.1 Pseudomonadales bacterium | reverse complement strand
GTTGTAAGACTTCGAGAACTTCTTCGGCTTCTTCGGAAAATATTTCTAAAATTTCGTCGTCGATTAGATCGCCGTCGGGCATATCAAAGCCGTCCGCCACAACGGCTTGTTGAGCCGGTTCTGAACTGGTAGGTTCTGGTTGTGGCTTTTCGAGTACGCTTAAACAGCTTATTGCAACGGCTAAAAAACCGCCTTCGGCTGAATTCTCAAACGTAGAATGTTGATCATACAAGTTGCTTTCAAGATGGAATTGTATGAGCACCAAGAAGTCGATCAAACACCGCTCAAATTCCTCGGTGACTGGAATGTCAGCACCAGCCCAGTTATTCAGTACGCTCTGATACTGTTGGATTGGTTTGCGAAGAATTTGAGACCTCGAAGCTTCCAAATTATCTAAGAATAAATTTAGCGTGGAATATGCTTGTTCAATTGAACTTTTATTATCCGAGTCGGAAAAAAATTGTTCAACGAAAATAAAAATATGATTGAGATTGCCAAGCAGTTCTTTTGTTGCTGCGCGTTGAGATTGTACATCTATGTTCGAGTGATGCTGTTCACGCAGAAACTGCTCGAATTGAGTCAAAAGTTTGTTGGCAGTTTCAATATGACTGTTCGAGTTCTCCGTATTTATGTCTAATAGAAAGTCCTTCGATAATTCTGAAAAACGGTTTGTCCAACCGTCATAATTTAGAAAACCTGAGAGCTTCTCGAAATGTCTAAATCGACTTGAAAGAATATCGAAATCAATAGCATCAGACTTCTCACTAGAAGGCTGAATGTTGGAAAGTAGTACGCGCGCTTCGGTAATTTCTGACGAAAAGTTTTGTGCAGCCGCCTGAAGGGTGTTGGCGCTGGCATGAAAATTAGGTTCGATAATATCGACGAGATAAATGCTTGATGATAGCAACTCATCTAAAGAGTTCTGGTCACGTATTTTTTTGGTGAAGGGCGAGGCTTTAGTGCAGGGCACCAAGTAAAACAGTATCTGATTCTTTAACAGTGCGTAATCATGCGTGGAAAACTCACTTCCCTTCGGTGAAAACAGTTGGCTAATATAGCTATCTATTATCTTAAGTAGAGAAAATATGCCGGGACGTAATGGAACTTGTTGCCGTTCGATGGCTTCGATAAGGCCGTTAGAAATATCGTAAAGTTCACTGTGCGGCGAGCCGGGTAACATTTTTGACAGATGAATAAATACTTTACGGATTGCACGTAGCGCTGCGAAGGTTTTTTCGCTGGTATTGGTTTCGATCGAGCGATTACGTATCAATACCAATAAATTAAATCTATAAACGTCACGGAGTTTTTTTATTTGATCGAATGATTCTGTCGCTGGCTGATGCTCTGCGGCGAACATCTTTGCGCCGGAACTATGCGTAAGCTTGCTAGGTAAATGAAATCCGTATTCGGTAATAGGGGACTGCTGACTTAGCGCCAAAATATCATGCAAACAGGGCAGGAGTTTTAGTTCCTGCGAAGCTGATTCGGGTTTGTAGTCTTCAATGAAAAGTTGAAGCCGAAGGGTTGCCTCTAACACAGGGGCTAATAGTGATGCCGGAATATCCCCGTTACTATTGTTTACGATCTGAAATAAATGCGCGGTTTCTCGGACTTGTTGTGCGGCAATTTTAAGGCCGGTAAAATTAAGTACTCCGCTAACCGTTGCCAGTGGCTCAATGCTTTTTTCTAATACGGTGGCGTTGGCGGTATCTTCAGAAAGCTGGCGTAAGCACTCGACCGCAAGCTCAAGTGCAGATTCTATTTCTTGCTTGATCCAAGCCCATAGGACAGTATTAGAAAATGTAGTCATTTTCGCTTGTTGATCTACCAAGTTAACGGCAACTCAGTGTTAATGAGATTCTTGTTGCAGGGTTGAATCGCTTTTTCGCAGACCGCTTGGGGCAACGTTCGGTAAGCGAAAGCCCGCTACGGTTTCACGTAATTCAGCAGACATTGACGTGAGGTTACCAATAGATTTTGACGTGGCTTGGCTGCCATCTAGGGTTTGTGTGGTGATTTCTTGAATGATATTCATCGTTTTAGCGATGCCTTCTACCGAGCTAAGTTGTTGTTTCGATTCGCCGGAAATATTGTCAATAAGTGTCGCTAAGCTGTTTGAAACTTTTTCAATATCACCTAAAGCGGAGGCGGCTTCTTTTGCAAGGCGCGCACCGTTGACTACTTCTGTCGTGGTTTTCTCCATCGATAGGCCCGCTTCGTTGGTATCGGATTGAATGGTTTTCACGAGTGCTTCAATTTGTTTGGTAGCCGCGCTGGAGCGTTCAGCGAGTCGTTGAACCTCATCTGCAACAACCGCGAAACCACGGCCGGCATCACCGGCCATTGACGCTTGAATGGCGGCGTTGAGGGCTAGAATATTCGTCTGATCGGCAATGTCATCAATCAGTGAAACGATGTCGCCAATTTCTTGTGAACTTTCGCTGAGGCGTTTAATTCGTTTAGAGGTATCTTGGATTTGCTCGCGAATGGTATCCATGCCGCGTAATGTATTGTCGACAACATCGGCGCCGGTATTGGCAATATGTAAAAATTGTTCCGCCGTTGTGCTGGATTCCGAAGCGTTGCGGGAGACTTGTTCAATACTACTTACCATTTCGTTTACGGCGTTTGTGGCGCCAGAAATTTCTTTGGCTTGCTGCAAAGATGCTTTAGCCAAACTGCTGGCGGTACCTTGGGTGTTTTCCGCGGAGCTAGAAACACGAACTGAGGTTTCGTTGATGGATGACACCAAAATTCTAAGCTGATCGATGGTGTAGTTGATTGAATCAGCGATGGCGCCGGTGAAATCTTCGGTAACCGTGACGTAGGTGGTGAGGTCGCCATCGGCAAGGTTTCCAAGCTCATCAAGTAGGGTCAGAATTGCTTTTTGGTTGTGCTTATTCTCTTCTTCTGTCACTGCAAGTTGTCGGTTGGTTTCGCGGTAGATAACAAGCCCAATCCAAATGATTGAAATCAAACTAAGGAATGTAAATAGAAAGCCGGTGATGGATAGGACAAAGCTTTCGCGTTGGCTTTCGTCAATATAAGTAACCAAAGAGGAGGCATCGGACAGTAGCTGTTCAGAGCCTTCATTAATGTGATTGGCTGCCTCGGTTATCGTGTTCATGATCGGTGTTGATTGTTTGAGCGGTGGTAGTATCTGCACGATTTTTTGATGAATTTTAGATATCGTCTTTAGTTTTTCGATAATGGCAGGGTTTTTAATGGCTTTAATCGCCAAGTCAACGTTGCCTGAAAGTAGTGCCTTTTGGTTGATTGAAAATTGTTTAACAGATGATTCAAGGCCTTTGGCGCTACGATGAGAATTTTTTGTAGTGTTCGAACTCATGTAAAGCAAACGTTCAACGAGCAAAATTTGTTGGTTGGCAATCATTACCTGGCGTGAATTTGCTCCAGCTTTTAGCAGTAGCTGTGAGGTATCGGTCGATAGTGAGTAAATCTGATTGGCTAGAGCTTGAATCTGAGCAGCGGATTCACCGTATGAAACTATGGCGGTCTGGTTAGAAAGAATAGCTTCGGTATGAGTGCGAATGGCTTGCCATTTTTCAGTCAGGCCATCTAACTCCGAAGGCTCGCTAACAAATGTTGGGAAGTTTCCGCTGTCGGCTAGATACGCAACGTTTTCATCAATACTGTCTTGTTGTTGGCGAATTAAATTGAATTCACTCGAGATACCGGCGGCGGCCTGGTTGGTGCTGTGCGCTAGCTTTCTCGACAACCCTTCAAGCGAAGATGCGGATCGAAAAGTAGCTTGGTAGCTGCTGTCCTGCTGTTTAACAACGAGCGTATTGGTTGCCAACAAAACAAGCGATATTACCAATACCACTATAGGTAGCAAGATGGTTCGGTTGCCTGAGGTGCGCTGCGTAATTTGACGGATGCTCATTTAAAATGGCCAAAGTTAGTAAAAATGGAGGGTGGACCAGCGGTCTCTGAATTTGCGGCGATCGTTACACTGCAATGTCAAAGAAGTCGTCGTGTTCTAGTACTTTCTTTAAGTTCAATACAAACCAAATTTGGCCGCTTTTTTCAAAATAACCAGAGATAAAAGGCCGGAGTTTTTCATGATCGGTCGGCGCGCCTTTATGAAGAGAGTCTGCAAAAAAAGTTTGTAAACCAAAAACCGAATCTACCGCAAACCCGCAAACCAATTCAGAATTTTCGACCACCAAAAGGCGCTTTTTTGACTGGGCCGTTTTATGTTCAAAACCTAGAAACCCATTGAGGTCCAAAATAGGAATCAATCGGCCTCTGACATTGGTAACACCGGTGAGCCAGTTTTTGACTCGTGGGATACGAGTGAAATTTGGTATGTTCAGGTATTCAGAGACTTCATTGAGCGGCGTAATAATATTGTGATTGCCAAGCTCATAGCCTAGGCCGCTCCATTCAGCTCGGGGCTCATTTACAATGGGGTGGTTTTTAGCATTTTTCAGGCATCGCGTTTGGTATTCGTAAAGTATATCAAACGGATGAGCAGTACTTTGATTGGAGTCAGTCATTTAAGGCGGTTGTAATTGATTGGATAAGTGCTGATTCTTGCACGGGTTTGATCAAATAGTCGATAGCGCCTTGACGAAGTCCCCAGATTTTATCTGTTTGCTGGTTTTTCGTACTGATTATGATGACAGGAATATGCTGCGTTTTAGGGTCTCGCTGAAGTTGCCGAGTAGCCTGAAAACCGTTTAAGTCAGGCATGACGACATCCATTAAGATCAAGTCGGGACTGATCGACTGAGCCATATGGATGCCATCTTTGCCGTTTTGCGCGCAGTCTACTTGATGGCCAGCCTGTATCAGGAAGTCACTGGTTCGACGAGTTTCGGTTGGGGAGTCATCGATAATGAGTACTCTAGCCATTTTGGTGTTTCGGTATTCCTGAATCAAATGTGAACGTAAATACGATATCGAATGAGCGCAACCTGAAAGTAAATTCAGTTAATGCATTGGCGACCAAGCAAAGGTCGTTTTAGTGGGCGAATCGTTCAATCACTTCGAGCAGCTCGTCCTTGCTGAACGGTTTGGTTAGATAATCATCAGAACCTACAATTCGACCTTTTGCTTTATCAAACAATCCATCTTTACTGGACAGCATTACAACCGGAGTGGATTTAAACTCTTCGTTGTTTTTTACTAATGCGCAGGTTTGATAGCCATCAAGTCGTGGCATCATAATATCTACAAAGATGATGTCAGGGTGGCTGTCGACAATCTTAGCCAGCGCTTCGAAGCCGTCGGTTGCAGTGACAACATCACAACCGATATTCGAAAGCAGAGTTTCTGCAGTGCGACGGATGGTCTTGCTGTCATCGATGATCATGACTTTTAGATCTTGGTAATTTTGTTCCATAGTTTGAAAACCCATAATGATGAACTCTTACTATACAATGGGCTTTTAGCCGGTGTGAGTACGTTGCACTAAATTTTAGTAGCATTTCACATAACTGCCAGAATTTTTGGGCGAAGGTGTTGTGACCCAATTCTAATATTCCCGGCTGATTGTTAATTTAGACTTTCGTTTTTATCTTATGGTTTTATTAAAATGAGTATTCGCCTAGGGGTTGTGATGGACCCTATTCAAGACATCAATTACAAAAAAGACAGCACCCTTGGCATGTTATTAGCCGCTAAGGCACGCGGTTGGTCGCTGATTTATATGGAACAACAAGACCTTTACGTTGAAGATGGTATCGCTAAGGCCGTGGTGTCGGATTTAGAGGTTTTTGATGACGCAGACCATTGGCATGAGTTAAGTAACCAAAGCACGCTGGCGTTGTCTGATCTTGACGTGATTCTTATGCGTAAAGACCCGCCGTTTGATAACGAATTTTTGTACAGCACTTATATATTGGAGCTGGCAGAGCGACAAGGCGCGATGGTGGTGAACCGGCCTCGCGCCTTGCGCGACAACAACGAAAAATTATTTGCCGCTGAATTCCCCGAGTGTTGCCCGCCACTATTGGTTACGCGGAGGCCAAATTTATTACGTGAATTCGCCGCTAAACACCGCGATGTTATTTTTAAGCCGCTTGATGGCATGGGTGGTAGTTCGATCTTTCGGATCCAAGCAAATGACCCGAACCTGAGTGTGATTATTGAGACTCTAACCGCTCATGGCACCACGCAGACCATGGCGCAGAAATTCATCCCCGAAATCGTTGATGGCGACAAGCGCATATTGTTGGTGGATGGCGAGCCTATTCCGTATGCCTTAGCTCGAATTCCGGCAAAAGGTGAAACCCGGGGTAATTTGGCTGCCGGTGGCCGAGGCGAAGGCCGAGCGCTTACCGCGCGCGACCGTTGGATCTGCGAACAGGTAGCACCCACACTGAAAGAGCGTGGTTTATTGTTTGTTGGCATTGATGTGATCGGTGATTATTTGACCGAAATCAACATCACCAGCCCTACTTGTATTCGTGAGCTCGACCGGGAATTTTCTACCGGTATTGCGGAGTTGCTCATGGATGCGATAGAACGCAGGTTACAGCCCTAACAGCCCTGCTACTATTGAGCCAATCGAAACAAATTATTCACGTTAGCGACCGTGTTAAGGCTCTGCTGTAGTTTAGTAGAACCTCTGGAGATGGTTAATACCCACAATGTCGAGCCAAGCAGAAGTATTTATACCGCAGCCTTATCAGGTGCAGGACGTACCTGATCGAATGGGGTTCACCCTGTTTATGGCGTTGCTGGTGCATGTGGTGATTATCTTGGGTGTTGGCTTTGAGTTGGCTGATCGCCACCAACCCTCGGCTTCGCTTGAGGTGACGCTGGCGCAATACCGTTCCGAAAAAGCCCCCGATGAAGCTGATTTCTTGGCGCAAGCGAACCAGCAAGGCAGCGGCAATGCTGATCGTAAGCTGATGCAGACTACATCTGTGGAAGCGCAGCGTCCTCGCAATGAGGTGGCACCATTGCAGGCCAGCGCACAAGCGCAAGCACCCTCGCAACATAGCGGCAGCCAGGCAGTCCTGACCGCGATTCAGTCCCAACGGTCGGTGGCGTCAATCCGGAAAAATCCACGCTCAGATGCTCCCATCGAGCGGCAAATTAGCCTGCTCGAAAACAGCTTAGAAATCGCGAGCCTTGAAGCACAACTCGCCAACCGAATACAGCTCGAAGCCAATAAACCTAAAATAAGAACCATCAGCGCGGCCTCCACCAAATTCTCTATCGATGCCTATTACCTTGATGGATGGCGCCGAAAGGTCGAAATGGTTGGCAACTCCAATTATCCCAAAGAGGCCGCAAGGCTTAATCTGTTCGGAAGCTTGCGAATGATGGTGGCGATAAAGCCTGATGGCTCAATAAAGGAAATACGCATTCTGAAATCCTCCGGCAAACGGGCGCTGGATAACGCTGCTATTCGTATTGTGAAATTGGCAGCACCTTTTGCGGCATTCCCAGATGAACTGCGTAAAGAAGTGGGTATATTGCAGATTATCCGAACCTGGAAATTCCAGCAAAACCAATATTCTTTAGAGTATTAGCAGCCAAACGGGCCAGCCAATAGCACCAAAGCGAGGCTATCCGTGTTGAAAAGAAAGCGAATTGGCCCAATACTCAAGATATGACAAATCAAATTCCCGAAATTACTCACTTAGATAACCAGTTTCTTGTGGCCATGCCCCAGCTGCAAGATAAGACGTTTTCGCAATCCGTGACTTACATGTGCGAGCACGACGATGACGGAGCCTTTGGCTTGGTTATCAATAAGGCGTTAGGGGTAAACCTGTCGCAGATCTTTGTTCAGCTCAATATTACCCCCGGGCCAGAATTTGTCGATCAGCCAGTGCTTGCGGGTGGGCCTGTGCATATTGACCAAGGTTTTATTCTGCATAAAGAAAAAGGCGACTGGAAACACTCCAGCGCTATTTCAGAAGAGATCTATTTAACTACCTCGCTGGATGTGTTGGATGCTATCGCTAATGGCGAAGGGCCCGAAGAATTTCTAGTGACATTGGGCTGTGCCAGCTGGGGAGCCGGGCAACTCGAACAAGAGATGGCAGCCAATTCGTGGTTATCCAGTGATGTTTCTGACGAAGTGCTGTTTCACCTTCCCTTGGCTGCACGGGTTAGCGCTGCGGCTCAGACGATAGGCATTGATATCAACTTGCTCTCCCCAGATATCGGGCACGCGTAATTTGGCTTCGACCAGTTGGCGTATGGCCACGCCTGCTAGGTTTTACCGAAAATTAACTGAATTGAGGTGATTTCTATTGAGCGACCAAGCAACTAAATTAACCATGAACACAGTGCTGGCCTTCGACTACGGCACCCAAAAAATCGGCTGCGCAGTTGGCAACATGCCACTTAAAACCAGCTCTCCGCTGATGATCATAAAAGCCCGAGACGGCGTGCCAAATTGGGATCAAATCACAGAAATTGTGAATGAATGGAAACCCGACGGCATGGTGATTGGACTGCCGGATAATATGGATGGTAGCGAATCACTTCTTTCGAAAAAGGCACAAAAATTCTCAAGACAACTCAAAGAGCGTTATCGAGTGCCGTGCTTTTTAATGGATGAACGCCTCACCAGTTTTGAAGCCCGAGATCACCTACACGCAGCGGATGAAGTAAGAGGCCGGCCAGGAAAAGCGGCAAAAAAAGGCCGTAACAACAGCCCGGTTGATGCCATCGCAGCGCAATTGATTCTGCAAAGTTGGTATCAAGCGGAAGATCAATTGCCGGTCTGAACGCTTAGGCTTGCTGAAGATGAATAAAGGAAATATTGTTTGAACATGGATATCTCAGTAGATAAGTTAATCGACGAACTCAGCACAGACCTTGAGTCATTGCTCAGTACTAAAGGTATTACAAACCCCGGTATTATTGGCATTCAAACTGGGGGTGTTTGGGTGGCGCAGCGGCTGCACCAAAAGCTTCAAAGCAGCTTGCCGATGGGCGCGTTAAATATCTCATTTTACCGCGACGATTTTACCCAAGTCGGCCTTCATCCACGTGTTACACCTTCTGAATTGCCCTTCGAAGTCGAAGGGCAGCACATAGTACTGGTAGACGATGTCATCATGAGCGGCCGCACCATTCGTGCTGCGCTAAACGAGCTATTCGACTATGGCCGACCAGCATCGGTAACCTTAGTGGTACTTATCTCCCTTGATGGCCGCGAACTCCCTGTGCAGCCTGACCTATACGGACTGGCTCTAGAGCTAGAAGAAGGCACACGCATCAAACTCGATGGCCCACAGCCACTAAAATTAGTGAGCAAGCAAGCGACTTGATGATCCTATCCCTGTTCGTCAGCCACACATCCGGTTAAACTAGCCGCCAATGGAACATGAACAGAAAAACATACAGTTAAACTCCCGTGGGCAGCTCTGCCATTTTCTTTCCCTCAATGGGTTAGATCGAAAAATTCTTACGGAAATCCTCGATACCGCAGATTCCTTCATAAAAGTCGGCGAACGATCCGTTAAAAGCGTGCCGTTATTACGCGGCCGCACGGTAACCAACCTGTTTTTTGAGCCCAGCACCCGCACCCGCACTACCTTTGAGTTGGCCGCAAAACGCCTTTCTGCCGATGTGCTGAGTTTGGATATCAGCACATCGGCAACCTCCAAGGGCGAAAGCCTGTTGGATACGCTACGAAACCTCGAAGCCATGGGCAGCGAGTTATTTGTGGTGCGCCATGCCGACAGCGGAGCCGCGCATTTTATTGCCGAGCAAGTGACACCAAACGTCGCAGTAGTAAATGCTGGCGACGGACGGCACTCTCACCCCACCCAAGCGATGCTAGATATGCTCACGATCCGCCGTCATGCCGGAGCGTTTGAAAACTTGAAGGTAGCGATTGTTGGCGACATTCTTCACTCGCGGGTTGCCCGGTCGCAAATAACTGCACTTAACATATTGGGTGCAGATGAAGTTCGGGTTATTGCTCCTGGCACATTACTGCCAAGCAACCTGGATGCCTTTGACGTAAAAATATACAACCAAATGTCCGAAGGTCTAAAAGACGTCGACGTGGTGATTATGCTGCGACTCCAACGCGAGCGCATGAAAGGCGCCTTAATTCCAAGCGAACGAGAATTTTATCAAACCTATGGTTTGACGCCGCAAACGCTTTCTTATGCCAAACCCAATGCCATTGTGATGCACCCAGGGCCCATTAACCGAGGCGTTGAAATTGCCTCTTCGGTTGCTGATGGGCCTCAGTCATTGATATTGAATCAAGTGAGCTACGGTATTGCGGTACGAATGGCAATATTGTCGATGTGCGCAAGCGGGCAAACCCAATCGACTGGGTCACAGGGGTAAGCGTATGGCTCAAACAGGTTTTAAAATTACCAACGGCTGCTTGCTAGACCCAAAAAATGGCACACAACAGCATGCGGATTTGTTTGTTCAAGGCGAACGAATTGTCGGTATTGGCAATGAGCCAGCAGGTTTTGTAGCCGGTCAAGAAATAGACGCAGGTGGTCACTGGGTTATGCCTGGCGTGGTAGACCTTGCGGTACGTTTGCCCGAACCAGGCAACGAATCAAGCGGCTCTATTCATTCAGAATTAGCCGCAGCGGTGGCCGGTGGCGTGACCACGGTATGCTGCACGCCCAACACCCAGCCGGTGATTGATAGCGCCGCAGTGGTCAAGCTAATTAGCGAAAAGGCCAGCATGGCTGGACTGGCTAGAGTGGAATGTATTGGGGCCCTAACACAAGGTTTAGAGGGTACTTACCCCAGCGAGATGCACGCGCTAAAACAAGCCGGTTGTGTCGCGCTGAGCAACCTACGACGGCCCTTTAGCAGCAACCGGGTGCTGCTGCATTGTTTTGAATACGCAGAGACCCACAATACCAAAGTGTTTTTCTCGCCGTTAGAACATTCACTGGCAGATGATGGCTGCTGCCACGAAGGCACCGTAAGCGTACGTCTTGGTTTGGCGGGCATCCCCGAAATTGCCGAAACCACCGCGATTGCCACCAGCCTGCTTTTGGTTGAGCAAACCGGAGTAGCACTGCATTACGCGCAAGTATCGTCGGGCCGTTCGGTAGAGTTAATTCGACAAGCCCAGCAACGCGGCTTGCCCGTCACCGCTGGAGTTGCCGTTCATCAGTTACTGCTTACTGAGCAGGCAATCGATGGTTTTAACAGCGCCTTTCACCTTCAGCCGCCACTGCGCACAGAAGCTGACCGGCAAGCGCTGATAGAGGGTGTGATGGATGGCACCATTGGAGCGATCTGTTCAGACCACCAGCCCGTCAGCGCATCGGCAAAAATGGCACCTTTTGCGGCAACCGCTTCAGGCATATCTGGTTTACAAACTTTGCTGCCATTAGCGGTTCAGATACTGCGGGCACATTCGATGCCGGCGGTCGAAATTGCAAAAAGGCTAACGGTTGGCCCTGCTGAAATTATGGGAAACAAAGAACACGGATTAGCGGTAGGCAATCGAGCAGATATCGTGATTTTTGACCCCGATGCAGCCCAAACCATTGGTTTGGAAAACTGGTGTTCCGGCGGTCGAAATAACCCTTTTATCGAGCAAATGCTTACCGGAAGCGTGGACGCCACCTTTGTGGGTGGCAAACACGTTTTTGGCTCCGGTAGCTTCTAGCGGCTGTCTTCTATGCCTGCGGTTAGCTCAGATCGAGCTTCCAGCATCGTAAGATTCTAGTTTTAAATTTTTGCCGCCATGGCTGAGCATGTCGACGTCTAGGTTTTTATCCATTTTGATCATCAGTCTAAGGTCGTTAGCGGAATCCGCATACGCTAATGCATCTTGGTAACTAATTTGATTGGCTTTATAAAGGTCGAAAAGCGCTTGATCAAAGGTTTGCATGCCGCTTTCACGAGATTTGGTCATTAACGCTTTAATTTCGTGGAATTCACCGGTGCGTATTTGATCTGCCATGAGTGGTGAATTGAGCAGTATTTCGATGACTGGCTGGCGGTTTTTGCCATCCACCGTAGGAATCAATTGCTGCGCAACGATCGCTTTGAGATTCAACGAAAGGTCCATCAAAATTTGATTGTGGCTCTCTGATGGGAAAAAGTTGATGATGCGATCAATCGCTTGGTTGGCGTTGTTAGCATGTAATGTTGCCAGGCAGAGGTGGCCCGTTTCGGCAAATGCAATCGCGTGGCCCATTGCTTCTCGGGTGCGAATTTCGCCGATCATGATGACATCAGGCGCTTGACGCAGGGTATTCTTTAATCCAACTTCAAAAGACTCCGTGTCGATCCCGACTTCGCGTTGGGTAATGATGCAGTTTTGATGTTGATGTATAAATTCGATTGGGTCTTCAATACTGATGATATGGCCGTTACTGTTCTGATTGCGGTGACCAATCATCGCCGCTAGTGAGGTAGATTTACCACTGCCGGTAGCGCCAACAATAAATACCAAGCCCCGTTTGATCATCGACAATTCTTTGATGGTGTCGGGAAGGCCGATGTCATCAAGTTTTGGAATATCCGTTTGAATGCGACGAAGCACCATGCCAGAAAAATTACGCTGAAAAAAAGCACTGACGCGAAACCGGCCAATACCAGCGGCGCTAATGGCAAAATTACACTCGTGGGTGGTCAAAAATTCTTTGCGCTGGGCCTCTGTCATTACCGATAGAACGGTTTTGTGAGCCTGCTCGGGTGTCAAAATTTGCTTGGTTATTGGGATGGTCTTGCCCAATAGTTTCATGGTGGGTGGCACGCCTGCACTGATGAACAGATCGGAGGCTTCTTTTTCCACCATCATTTTTAATAATTCTTCGAATTTCATAACTACTCTTGATCATTTGCTCAATGGAATGAGATTAACCGGCTTAGAACGAGTCCGGCGTTTTGGCTTTTTCACGCGCTGCATCTCGTGTGATCAAACCTGCGCTCAATAAATTGGATAAACATTGATCGAGGGTTTGCATACCCAGCGAGCCGCCGGTTTGTATGGCGGAATACATCTGGGCGATTTTATCTTCTCGGATGAGGTTTCGGATTGCAGGCGTCGCGATCATAATTTCATGTGCCGCAATTCGCCCACCGCCATTTTTCTTTAACAGGGTTTGAGAGATTACGGCCCGAAGAGATTCGGACAGCATGGAGCGCACCATGGTTTTTTCCTCGGAAGGAAATACATCGATAATTCGGTCGATGGTTTTGGCAGCTGATGAGGTGTGCAATGTGCCAAATACAATGTGGCCTGTTTCAGCTGCGGTAAGCGCAAGCCGAATGGTTTCTAAATCGCGTAATTCGCCGACTAAAATGACATCGGGATCTTCCCGTAATGCCGAACGTAATGCTTCATTAAAGCCGTGGGTGTCTTTGTGAACTTCGCGTTGGTTCACCAAGCATTTTTTGCTTTCGTGGACAAATTCGATAGGGTCTTCGATGGTTAAAATATGCTCGTAACGGGTATCGTTGATGTAATCGATCATCGCCGCAAGTGTTGTACTTTTGCCTGAGCCAGTGGGGCCAGTGACCAACACTAAACCACGTGGAATGGCGGCAATTTCTTTAAATATAGCGCCTTGGCCGAGCTCTTCCATGGTTAATACTTTGGTCGGAATGGTCCGAAATACAGCCGCTGAGCCACGGTTTTGGTTAAATGCGTTTACCCTGAATCGAGCAATACCAGGTACTTCAAACGAGAAATCGGTTTCTAGTAAATCCTCGTAATCTTTACGCTGCTTATCGTTCATAATCTCGTAAATAAGCGTATGAACTTCGGTTTGGGTGAGTGCGGGTAGATTGATTCGGCGAACATCGCCGTCGACACGAATCATGGGTGGAAGGCCTGCTGATAAATGTAAATCTGATGCGTTCTGCTTTACGCAGAATGCCAACATTTCAGTGATATCCATATTTGCACTCGGGATCGGTTTATAATGTGGTTTCCGACCGCGCCAGACTCAGTGATTCGTCGGTGGCTCGGTAGGGTTTAAATTCTCTAGGCCGTAGTCAAAAATTAGTCGTCAAAAGTTGAATACGTAACATGAAAAGCATAGCTGAAAATATTCAAAACGTCGTGAAGGATATCGAAGGATATGAGCGACTTTATGAACGTGGTCACGGTTCTGTAGCTTTACTTGGCGCAAGTAAGACACAAAGTGTAGAGGCGATCATTCAGGCGTATCAAGCCGGGGTTCGCCACTTTGGTGAAAACTACCTGCAAGAAGCACTCGAGAAACAGCCGTTGTTAGCGCAGGCATCTGTGCAAGATATTACCTGGCACTACATTGGCCCCATTCAGTCACGAAAAGCCCGTGATATTGCCGAGCATTTTGACTGGGTGCACAGTGTTGATAGGCTCAAAGTGGCGCAAAAACTAAGCAGCCATCGGGGTATTGATAAAGCACCACTGCAGGTCTGTATTCAGGTGAATATAAGCGATGATCCGGATAAATCTGGCGTTACTGTTGAGCAAATTGTACCGCTAGCGCAACAGATTCAAGCGCTACCAGGGCTTGAACTTAGAGGCTTAATGACACTCCCGCGGGCTGAGCAAACATTGCCCGCCCAACGAGTACTGTTCAAGTTGCTGGCGCAGCAGTTCAAACAATTGCAGCAACAGATGCCGCAAATAGACACGTTATCGATGGGCATGTCACAAGACATGGAAGCCGCCATCGCCGAAGGTGCAACCTTTGTGCGAATAGGCACCGGAATATTTGGCTCTCGCAAGCCCAAAACCAATTAATTTAAATTCGAGAACCCATCATGCAACAAGACTCTATAATCACCTTTATTGGCTCCGGCAACATGGCTTCCGCGCTGATTGGCGGCATTGTGAAGCAAGGTTTTCCGGCCAATAACATTATCGTTGCTGGCCCAGAACAAGGGCAGTTGGATACGCTGCAACAGCAACTTGGCGTGAGAGTTACCACCGACAACAGCGCGGCGGTGAGTGAAGCTGATTTGGTCGTATTTGCGATCAAACCACAAATTTTCCGGCCGGTTTTAGAAGATGTACGAGCAGCAGTAGCGCAGCGTAAACCACTTCTGATCTCAATTGCAGCGGGCATCACCGTTGCCGCCATGTTGGACTGGTTGCAGCAGCCAGCAGCTATCGTTCGCTGTATGCCCAATACACCGGCGCTGGTTCAGCACGGCGCAACTGGTATGTTCGCAAATGATGAAGTAAGCGATGCACAAAAACAGCAGGCTCAGTCAGTAATGGATGCCGTTGGCATTAGTTTATGGCTGGATACGGAATCAGAAATTGATGCGGTCACAGCGGTTTCAGGCAGCGGCCCGGCGTATTACTTTTTAGTCATGGAAGCAATGGAAGCTGCAGCCATAGAAATGGGCTTAACCCCGGATACCGCGCGGCGCTTAACTCAAAAAACCGCTTTAGGAGCAGCAGCGCTAGCCTCTGAAGGCAGCCAAGACCCGGCGCAATTACGTGTGAATGTAACCTCGCCGGGGGGCACCACTGAACGCGCATTACAAACCTTTGAAAAGGGTGGGCTGAAAAAACTGTTTGCACAGGCAATGGAAGATGCACGCCTGCGCTCAGTAGAGCTAGCTAAATTAGACGGATAAAATCAGATAGTTAGCGTTGGCGAGGTTGGCTGATTGAAGCAGCCAACCAGCTGATCAGCCCGCAATGTATCTACTTCAAGCGCACCTATCCCCGCGCACCTGTCCGCCGCGCAGCAATCAAAGCGTACGGGCAAGCGTCCAAATATGAACCTGCTCAACACCGGCCTGCTTAAACTGCTTACTTAACTCTTGAGCGGTACTGCCTGTGGTGAATACGTCGTCAACGATGGCAATGCTGCGATGGCGCGGTAAATCACACTCAAAACAACCCGCAATATTAGCCGCTCGCTGCTGTGCGTTTAGCCCCGATTGCGGCTCCGAATAGCGGGTTCTGCGCGCCACATGGGGGGCGTAGGGTATGTTCAGTAACCGCCCCACGCGCTTAGCCACAAGATCTGCCTGATTAAAACCACGCTGGCGCATTCGCCGGGGGTGCATAGGCACACTGGTAATTAATTCAGGCAGGGGTTGTTGCTCGTAGTGAAAAGGCAGCAGTTGCGCCATCAATGTTGCAAGCACCCGCGCATGGGCACGGTTCTTTTCAAACTTTAGCTCCCGCACCATTTGATCTACCGGCCACCGGTACTCCAGCAGCGAAACCGCCCGCTCATACGAAAACGTTTTATTGCTGCAGTAACCACATTGTGAATGCTTTTCAGCAGATTCCACCGGCCAGCCGCAGCGTTGGCAGGTGGAATCTAGCCAAGGTAAATCGCGTTGGCAGGCAAGGCACAGGTCTAAGTCTGCTTGTCCCGGCGCATTACACAGCACGCAACAAGGTGGAAACAGCCATGTTTGTATTTTATTTAACCGGCCGTTAACCAAGAGGGCCTCTCTTGGTTGACAGCAGGTCAGGCATCATTATCATTGCGTCTCTAATTTTGACAATTTAAACCAACGATCCACATGGGCTGCACCGCTCACAGGCTGACAAATATGAATGAGATACGAAACAACTGGAGCCTCCAGGAAGTAAACCAATTATTTGAACAGCCCATGAACGACCTGTTGTTTCAGGCCCAAACGGTCCATCGTAAATACCATAATCCGAATGAAGTTCAGGTCAGCACACTGCTGTCTATTAAGACCGGTGCGTGCCCTGAAGATTGCAAATATTGCCCGCAAAGCGCCCACTATAACACCGGCCTTGAAAAACAGAAGTTGATGGAAGTCGAGAAGGTGATTGTAGAAGCGCGCCGCGCCAAAGAGGCCGGCGCCACCCGCTTTTGCATGGGTGCAGCCTGGCGTTCGCCACCGGTTGCAGACATGCCCTACGTGCTCGATATGGTCAGACAAGTTAAAGAAATGGGTATGGAAACCTGCATGACCCTGGGTATGTTGAGTGACGAGCAGACCGAAGAATTAGCGGATGCCGGGTTGGATTATTACAACCACAACTTAGACACCTCGCCTGAGTTTTACGAATCCATCATCACCACTCGAACCTACCAAGATAGGCTCGACACGCTAAGCCGTGTACGTGATGCCGGCATGAAAGTGTGTAGTGGCGGTATTGTGGGCATGGGTGAAGGCGCTCAGGATCGCTCGGGTTTATTGATGCAACTGGCAAATTTACCGGTGCACCCAGAAAGCGTGCCCATCAACAACCTCATCAAAGTAGAAGGTACACCGCTGGATCAAGTTGAAGATCTCGACCCCTTCGATTTTGTCCGCACCATCGCGGTAGCGCGTATTTTAATGCCCCACAGCCAGGTTCGTATTTCCGCAGGTCGTGACGATATGAACGACCAACTGCAAGCCATGTGTTTCTTTGCCGGTGCAAACTCCATCTTCTGCGGCGAAAAGCTACTCACTTGCCCATTACCCTCACAAAGCGACGATATGCGGTTGTTCGAGCGACTCGGCATTGAGTGTGAAGAATACGACGCAGCGGCAGATAAGCCTCGTAGAAGAGAGACCGCTCTTTTTTATGACGCCGCTGTCGGCTAGATCAGCCTAGTAGCCATTTTAGAGCGATTTACCTGATCAACCATGGAGCAGCCGTCTAACCGTAGCTTTAATCTGGCCGAAGGTCTGGCGGATAAAAAGCGCCAACACCTGTACAGAAAGCGCCTTGAAGTGGAATCTCCCCAGGGCGCTGAAATTCAAATTGATGGCCGTAGCTATCACAATTTCTGCAGCAATGACTACCTTGGGTTGGCAAACCACCCAGAGCTGGTGCGCTCGTTCCAAGCAGCAGCCAATACCTATGGTGTGGGTAGCGGCGCATCCCACCTCATTAATGGCCATTCATCGGCGCATCAAAACCTAGAGCTTGAACTGGCAGAATTCACCGGCCGTGACCGCGCGTTATTGTTCTCGACCGGTTATATGGCCAACCTGGGGGTGATCTCTGCCCTTTGCGGCCGCCACGATGTGGTATTCGAAGACCGCCTCAATCATGCATCACTCATAGATGCTGCGCAGCTTAGCCGCGCCAAGTTAAAGCGCTATCGGCACAACGATGCAGCACATCTTGAAACCTTACTTGAAAACTCAACCGGCCAGCGAAACCTAGTCGTCACAGACGGCGTATTCAGCATGGATGGTGATATAGCGCCCATGCCCGAGCTAGCTTCCGCCTGTGCTAAGCACCAAGCATGGCTCATGGTGGACGATGCCCACGGAATAGGCTTTTTAGGCAAAGATGGCGGCGGCACACTACAGCAGTTTGGCCAAAGCCAGCAGGATGTACCCATTCTTATGGGAACCCTTGGCAAAGCCTTAGGAACGTTTGGTGCCTTTATTGCTGGCTCAGAAGAGCTAATAGAAACCCTTATTCAAAACGCCCGAACCTACATTTACACCACTGCGTTACCGCCTGCGGTAGCCCAGGCTACCCGCACCAGTTTGCAGCTGTTAAAAACCGAATCATGGCGTCAACAGCATTTGGCTCAGTTAATTAGTAGTTTCCGTAAAGGGGCCGAGCAGCTAGGGCTGAACCTTATGCCTTCAAATACCCCCATTCAGCCGCTGTATATTGGCGAAGCAAGCGCCGCCATGAAAATTAGCGAACAACTGCGCCAACAAGGTTTTTTGATCAGCGCGATTCGGCCGCCAACCGTGCCCGCCGGTACATCAAGATTACGCATTACCCTAACCGCCGGGCATAGCCAGCAACAGATCAATGCGCTGTTAGAAGCGCTTCAACAAGCCTGCAAAACAACAAGTTAAAACCCAATTTTATGAGCAGCTTAGGCCAAATGGCAGACCCATACATTCCCGCAGCGGTAGATAAATCGCGCATTGCAGCGTCGTTTAGCCGCTGCGCCGCGAGTTACGACTCCGTTGCGCAACTGCAGCAACAAGTGGGCAACCATTTGCAAGTAACAATACCCAAAGGCTTTACCGCCAACACCATTTTAGATGCAGGCTGCGGCACCGGCTACTTCACTCGCCAGCTTACCCGCCACTACAATCCTGCACAAATGTACGCCGTAGACTTGGCCGAGGGTATGCTCAAATTTGCTGCAAATAAAACCGCCAAGTCAGATAAAAGTCGCACCTACTGGGCCCAAACAGACGTAGAAAACATCCCATTTGCAGATAACAGTTTTGATTTGGTCTATTCAAGTTTGGTGGTGCAGTGGTGTGCAGATCTCGAAGCTTTTTTTGCCGAGGCCAAACGCGTACTTAAACCCGGCGGCATACTGGCCTTTTCAACACTAGGCCCACGTACTTTGTATGAGCTAAAACAAGCCTGGAAACCAATAGACCAGCACGTTCATGTAAATGAATTTATGCCCTTTGCAGCGGTACAGCAATTACTTGCAATGCAGTCGTTTGAGTCAACAAACCTCACCAGCCACGACATCGTGCTTGAATATCAGCGTTTAAACCAGCTCACCAAAGAGCTAAAAAAACTCGGCGCTCACAATATGAACCAGCAGCAATCCAGCGGGCTGACCGGCAAAAACCGGGTTAAACAACTGATTGAAAATTATGAACAATTTCGCCGGAGCGACGGTGTTTTGCCCGCTACCTACGAAGTGTATTACGGTATTGCAGTGAAGCACTCCTAAAAATGCACTTTTTACCCAAAGGGCACTACGCCCGCGATAGCTGCGTCGCTTCAAGGCGCCTACTATTGGCAGCTCCGTACTCGAATCCTCATGTATGGTTTACACATTGCGGTTCTGCGTGCGGTGCTTCCTTGCTCTCACAAGAAAATCACTGTTTTTAGAAGCACTTCACAGCCGTAATAATATAGTTAAGTAACTATTTTGGAGCTACAAATTGAATGCCCCCATTAAGTTTTTCGTAAGCGGTACCGATACCGACGTTGGCAAAACCCGCATCGCCTGCGGTATCCTCGAATACGCCCGCCAGCACGGCCTCAGCAGCGCTGCAGTCAAACCCATGGCCGCAGGCTGTGAGCTAACTCCAGATGGCTTCAAAAATGAAGATGCCCTTGAATTGATAGACGCAATGACCATCTCTTTGCCCTATTCGCAGGTAAACCCGTTTGCGCTTGAACCTGCCATTGCACCCCATATAGCAGCAGAACAAGTGGGCCTTGAAGTTAGCGCGCCGCAGCTTACGCAGCACTGCGAAAAAATCATAAACCTGGAGTCAGACATCACATTAGTGGAAGGAGCAGGGGGCTGGCGAGTACCCATTAACCGTACCGAAACCTTTGCAGATGTGGCTAAAATGTTAAACTTACCGGTGATATTGGTGGTAAGTATGCGCCTAGGCTGTATTAACCACGCCATGTTAAGTTTAGAAGCCATCCGTAACGACGGGCTAAAAGTGTTTGGTTGGGTCGCCAACCGGGTAGATGCGCAAATGTCGTGTTTTGAGGAGAATTTAGAGACCCTAAAACGCCAAATTCCAGAACCCTGCATTGGCGTTGTACCGCACTTAACAGACCCCAACAAAGTAGAAATAGCAAAATATATCAATATTGAAGAGCTGTAGCTGTAGTTAAAAAATAGTTAAAAAAGCAGTTGAACAGCAGTAGCCAAGCAACGGCAACTGCCGCTCAAATAAACCAAACCGCTCGCCGTATTAAAATCAAACAGGAAGTAGATTATGCCATCTTTAAAAGTTGACCCAAATTCAGTAAAAGGCTTTCTAGCCAACGATGAAGGCGCAGCCCTTTACGAATATGCCAAAAAAGTTTCCACCCTCGGGCCATGCCTTGAAGTAGGCAGCTACTGCGGAAAATCTACCCTCTATTTTGGTGCCGGCTGCCAGGAAAATGACTCGTTACTGTATGCACTAGACCACCATCGTGGTTCAGAAGAGCACCAGCTAGGCGAGGAATACCACGATGCTGATCTTTACGATGCTGGGGCCGAATGCCTCGATAGCTTCCGCGAGTTCCGCAAAAACATGAAAGCAGCAGGCCTTGAAGATGTAGTGGTGCCGTTAGTAACCAGCTCTGGTATTGCCGCCAAATTTTGGAGCATTCCATTAGCGATGGTCTTTATTGATGGCGGTCACAGCATCGAAGCCGCCATGACAGACTACAGAAGCTGGGCAGGGCATATTTTACCCGGTGGGATTTTGGCCATTCACGATATCTTCCCCGACCCAACCAAAGGCGGCCAGGCACCTTATGATATTTATAAACTGGCGTTAGCTTCCGGGTTATTTCGTGAGCTGGCGATGGTAAATACCCTGGCGGTTCTTGAGAGGGTTGGTTAAAGGGTTTTACCAAAACCGATGAAATACCGGCGTGCCGATTTACGCACTTATATAAAAGGAGCAAGCTATTTTTTTACCATTAATCTTGCGGATAGAAGCAGCATGTTATTGGTTGATGAAATAAATCGGCTGCCTGTAAGCATCAACAAAGTAAAAAAACGCGACCCTTTCAAGCTCGATGCAATGGTAATACTACCCGAGCATATACACGCGCTTTTCACCTTGCCACAAAACGATCATGATTTTGTAAACCGTTGGATGTTGATTAAATCTGGGTTTTCTCGCCAACTACCTAAGCTGGAACCTATAAGCGATAGCCGAAAAACAAAACGAGAACGCGGTATTTGGTAAAGACGATATTGGGAACATTTGATTCGTGATGAAAACGATTCTGCAAAACATATTGATTACATTCATTACAACCGGGTTAAACACGGGCATGTAAAAAACGCGGTTGATGGGCAATATTCAACCATTCACCAATATATAGAACACGGTTGGTTGGATGAAAACTGGGGTAATTTCTATCAAGAATCCGAACTCGAAATATTTGGCGAACCGGTAGGTTGGGCTTCGCAAGCTCTGCCCGACCTACACGCTACACGCCGCCCTATAAAATACGCGGTAAATTACAACACGTAATGTTTAAAAAATAAAAACCGGAAATAAACAAAGGACAAAATAATGAGAAAGTTTTTATGGGTATTGTTTGTTTTAGTCAACAGAAGCGCACTTTATGCCGGCTCCAAGACAGCAACAATTGCCCAGCCTGCATAACCTTGGCGGCCAATACAGTTGGAGCACAGTCTTCTTCTATAGAGAAACGTTACACCCACGACAATAGTTCAAGTATGAGATCTCTTGCTAGAAAAATTTGTTTTATTTTCACTTTCTCTGGACTCGATGTTGCTAAAAATACAAAAAAGTGGATAGGAAAGCATATGTTAAAACACCACGGAATCAACAACCCCAGCGGCACCCAAATGCTGCAATTCCTCAATCGCAACCGTCATAAAATGACCTGTAAAGATAAGTATGGTGTTGAAAAAAACTATATGAAATATGCCTTCGATAGGCGTGCAAGTAAATCTCTTTTTGAGCAGTTGTTTATAGAAGATTTACCGCCAGAAGACCTAAGCGTTATGATTAATCTCAATGAGATAAGCAACACAGGAAAAAATGGAACTCCGGAAACAGTTCTCGATTATATGAATAAATTAATCAAAGATAAGATCCACGGAGATGCTATGACAAACGATATAAAACTACTCAGAGAATTCTTTGTAGAAGAGATGGGTGCTAAGAAATACAGTGAGCTTACACCCGCTGAGCAGCAAGAGGCTTTGCATTAGCGAATGCTTATTTTTTAGTAAAGCCTATAAAAATTCAAAATAAGTTTAAGTTTAACGAAGAAGCGCTTGCCTCCTACCAAATAGCAACCAGCTCGTAGCTTGGACTGAGCCTGCGAAGCCCAAAAATGTTTAATCGATCTTGCCCCGTTGGGCTTCATGCTTCTGCCCAACTTACTTGCTTCAGTAAAAAATTTCGCGATAGATGTTGGATCACAGATCTTCCAGATCGTGAAATCGTGTGTAATCAATCATGCGACTACCATCTTTATGTTGGCTGAAAATACTGGCAAAGCACTTATTGAAGATAAAATCTTTGGCTTCGTAAAAGTGGTTGGTGTGTACGGTCTGGGCAAAAATATCTTCAATACCATCGAGGGTGATAATTAGCATAGTGGCGTAGCTTTCGATGGCTGCTTTATCAAGGCCGTAGAGCGGGCTATGTTCGTCAATAGTGTGTACCAATGTCCAGGTCAGGGAGAAGATGGGGATGTTGTCGCGCTCCAGTTTAATATCGATAAAGCGGCGCTCGAAAATACTCTCTGGGTCGCGGTCTTCCATCAACAATACGGCACTTACTTTGCAGTTAACGATGGAGGATCGTTTGCGGCCATTGGCCAGGCGCATCAGCAGTGCGGGTTGGCCGCAGTGCTGGGCTATCACAACCTGATTGCCAAACAGTACGCTGGCTCGCGGTTTTGCAAGACGTGCAAATACCAGCCCGGTTAGCACCGCGACAAATAGTAAACCGGAGAACACATCGACCATCACAACGGCGTGGGCGATGCCGTTTTGGGGCAGTAAAGAGCCGTAACCGATGGTGGTGCTGGTTTGAAAGCTGAAGATATACGCGTCGATAAACGAGTTGGGGCGGGCGTTGATGATCATGTCGCCGCCCAGAAAATAGACCAGCGCAAAGCCTGCGTTAATACACAGGTAAACCAGAATTGCGGAGATAAAAAACTGTGGCCAGGTGGCGAGCATTACTCGGTAATAAAAATCATTTATTAACGAACTGCTTAGGCCTTTGGTGTGAACCCGAAAAGTACCGCCGTTTTTTGCCGCCGTCGGTCGTATCTGACGGGTTGCGGTCCGAGCAGCTGAAGTGGTTTTGTCAGGTTGGGATGCCATAGCGGTGCCTTATTAAGGGGTTTTTATGCGAGAGCCATTTTGCCCCCATATTGGGTTAAATCAGATGAAGATACTATTGGTTACTTTGAAGAAATCGCTGAGGAAGTCATTATGGGGACACAATAGTTAACGAACTTAGTATCAAGTTTGAACCGCGACAACAGCAAAAGGGGCACGCATCGATTGATGTCCTGAGTTTCTTGATCCAACCGCGTTGACCGCCTGGTTTTGCCTTGCACCTGGTTCGATTCAGCGAAAGCGAATATCAACAGCTGGTTAAATAATCTCCCAGGGTTTATGTTCCATTCTGGTTAAATCCCGACTACCGCGAATCACTGCGACAATGTAAAGATAGTCAGTTTTTATCAGATAGATAATGCGGTAATTCTGAAAAAGTAACTCTCGTATATCCTTGCGTTCAGCTTCTGGTACTTCACGCCCCATCAATGGCTGATCGGTAAGGAGGTTGGTTGACTCGATAATCTGATCAATAGATTGTTCGGCATAGAAAGGTACATCGCGGGCGATATAGGCATAAATATCACCCAAATCCAGTTCAGAAGGTTCTGCTCATTCGATGATCATGGTGATTTATGTCGCGCCATGATACGTGCCTTGATTTGATCATGGGGAACGGTGCGGCCTTCCTCTATCGCCTTAATTCCCCCTTCAATTTTTTGCTTTACATAAAGTTCGTACATAATGTCATTCAATGTGGCCTGATCGGGCAAATGGTCGATCTGGCGCGTGGCATCTTCTTTCGCGTTTAATGGCATGGGGATGTTCTCTAGTAGTATTCACAGTGGTTAGAGATTGAAAGCGAACTTTCAATAAGCGGTTAACTTACCAAGTTTTTTTCTTTCTCTGACAGGCTATCGACCTTTCAAAGTGGTGCAATAGTTCTCGATTCTGAATATTGAACAGGCTACAGGCAGGGCATAATTATATTGGTATCACAGAGAGCATCCGCGAAAAGTCGACAAGCAGGAACGTATTACTTATGAGGAATTCCGTTATGCGTAAAAATTACGATTTTTCGAAGTCTACTCCTAACCCGTACGCTCAGAAGCTGAAGAAGAAAATTACGATTCGTTTAGATGAGGATACTATCGCGTACGTTAAAGTGATGGCTGAGGAGAAAGGAATTCCGTATCAGAGCCTTATCAGTTTATATCTTTGTGACTGTGCACAATCTCACCGCGACCTGCAATGGCAGTAACAGGTCGTTCTCAAATCATGCCAATAGAGCTAACCCAGCAAATTCACTTCAGTAAATATCTTTGAAGCAGGTGTGGCATCGCAAAGCGCATCTGCTGCGAGCAGTACGGCTCCGGCTGTCCAGGTGGGTTGTTCGTTGGGCCACAAAAGGTCTAGATCATATTGATAGCCAGTCCAGTGAACACCGTCTTCACTTCTAAACTGATGCAGCCAGCTGAACAGTTCTACTGCTGCATCGCGTTTTCCTGTGGCGATTAACGCCATGGTTAGCTCGCAGGATTCAGCAACGGTTACCCAGGGTTCATCGGACACACACAGGCAGCCCATATCTTGTTTGATGAAGGTATCCCAGTGTTTGGTGATATGTTCGCTAGCTCGTTGCCCTTGATAGACACCGGTGAGAATTGGATAGAACCAGTCCATTGAGTATCGGGCTTTGCTTTGGTCGAAACGTTCTGGGTGATGAAGCATTGCATCGCCTAATGCAGCTCTTCCGGTGGCCCAGTCAGGTTTAGCTTGCCCGAGCGCGAAGGCGATATTGACGGCGCATTCGATACTTTTGTAGACAGAGCTACAACCGGTGACGAGTGCATCGGGTTTGGCAATGCCTTTGTGGTCGATGGCCCAGGTAATGGTGCCATTGGCTGCTTGAAGTGACAGTACGTAATTAATTGCAGGTTCTACGCAGGGCCACATTTGTTCGAGGAATGCGCGGTCTGCGGTGATCAAATAATGGTGCCAGACACCGGTGGCAATGTAGGCGATAAAATTGGTTTCGTAGCGGGCTTCGTCGTCCATTACCGGCTGGCCATCTACATATTTAGCCCACCATGCGCCGGTTTTTAGTTGATTGTCGGCAGACCATTTATAGGCTGCGATAGCTTCTTCGTAACGCCCTGCAATGCTCAAACCCATTGCGGCTTCGGCGTGATCCCAGGGGTCTAAATGACCGCCGGTAAACCAGGGAATGGAGCCGTCGGAACATTGGGTTTTGAGGATGAAGTCTACGGAGGGTTGAAAATAGTCGAGGGGATTATCACCCTTCGCAAGACGGATCTTGCTCAAGGTTTTAGCCCTTTTCGGAAATACAGCACCACACTTTTACCCATGATTGGGTTGAGCAGGGTATCAAGGATTTTTGTTAGCGCCGGCTGTGCCATCAAATCCCAGACTAAAAAACGGTGGTACAACTTAACCGCCCAGTTTTCTTCTTGGTTTTTCCAAAACATACACCGTAGCCACCAATAGGGTGAGTGCAGCGAGTGCGCCCAGTGTTTATCGAAGCGGGTGAAGCCAAACTCTTCGATGGCTGATTGCAGCTCTTGTTCTTTGAAAATGCGTACGTGGCCACCTTCTACTTCGTGGTAAGCAGCGCTGAGCCACCAGCAGATTTTTTCTGGCCACCAGCGTGGCACACTAGCAACAAACACGCCGCCGGGCTTTAACACGCGCTCAATTTCTGCCAGCGCTTTGGGGTATTCGTGTAAGTGTTCGAGCACTTCAGAGCAGAATACTTTATCAAAGCAGTGGTCAGGGAAAGGTAGTCGGTAGGCATCAGTTTGGCTAAGGCTAAACTGTTTTTCGGTGCTTTTTTCGTCGAATTCAGCAAATCGGGACTGGGCGGTTTGTAGATCTTCTAAGCACATATCTACCCCAACTGCCTGTACGTTGGCGTGGGAATAGGTGTGTAAACTCAGTCGCCCTTCACCGCAGCCTACGTCGAGCACTCGTTCGGTGTCTTCAAAACAGATTCGGTCGAGGTCTAAGGTTTGCATGCGAGGGCTACTTCGTCGGATTCTATGGCTTGCTCGGCGATGGGGGCGATTTTGGTGTTGGCTGCTTCAAGCTTGCTGGGGTTCAAAACGCGTTGGTATAGGTGGGTCATTTCGCCCGCAGCTACTGTCCAACTAAAAGTTTCGAGAATCCGTTGACGGCCTTTTTCGCCAAGTTTAATTCTTAGCAACGGGTTATCTAGCAGCCGGCCAATGGCGGTTGCTAATGCTTGGGCATCGCCGCAAGGTACAACCAGGCCAGCATCACCAACGACTTCTGGCAGTGCGCCACCATCGGAGGAAACTACCGGAACGCCGCAGGCCATGGCTTCGCCAATGGGCAGCCCAAAACCTTCGTAAAGTGAGGCGGTAACGGCAATGGTGGCTTCGACGTAATACTGCACTAATTGCTCGGTGCTAATGCCACTGACGAATTGGATTTTGTCGGCAATGCCGAGTTTGTTGATCAGCTTTTCAGTGGGCCCGCCGGGTTTGGGCTGGCCAACCAGCAACAGGTCTAGCTCTGGGTAATCTTTTTGCAATATTGCCAAGGCACCTAGCAGGAATTCGAGCCCTTTTAACGGGACATCGGCGCTGGCCATGGCCATAAGCCGAAAGGGTTTGCGTTCAATACCTTTGATGGGTTTGAACTGCTTGGTATCGATGCCGTTATACACCAAATCGATACGTTGTTCAGAGCGGTTGAAATCATCTGAGATATCTTTTCTGGAATGCTCCGATACTGTCACCACGTGGTTTAGCTTATTGACCACTTTTTGCTGCATGCTTAAGAAGTTATGCCAGCGCCTTACGAGTAACCGAGCCCAAGGGCCTGTGGCGCTTTTTAGCTCGATTCTACGGTCGCGGGTAATGGGGTGATGAATGGTGGTGACCAATGGCACGCCCATATTTTGTAGTTCAAGTAGTCCGTAACAGAGACTTTGGTTGTCGTGCACAATGTCGTATTGGCAGCCGTTGTCTCTGAAGTATTGAACAACGCGCCGGCCAAAGGTTTCGGGTTCTGGAAAGCCGCCGGTAAGTTTGCTTACGTATTCAAAGCGATTGGTTGAGTCGAGCAAATTTTTGGGGGATGTGCGAGGAATCCAATTAAATTGTTCAAACAGTTCAAGGCTGGGGATTTTTATCAGCCGAACCCGCGGGTCAAGATTGGGGTATGGCGGGCCCGATATTACATCGACCTGATGGCCGTAATCGCAGAGCGCGGTGCTGAGGAACTGTATATAGATTCCCTGACCGCCGCAAAATGGTTTGCTTCGGTAGCCTAGTAACGCAATACGAAGAGGTTGATGAGCTTGGGGCAAGGCATCTGCTTGCTCGTCATCTTGGACACTTTCAAAGTCGATCGCTTCCATGCTACTCATAAGATTTCACGTATGTCTCTGCTCACTCGATACATCTCAGTCAGTGTTGGCTGGTGTAATGGCTTGTTACTGCACTATTGGCGCGCAGTGTGTGCCATTCAGGGCCGGTTATCTTACGTCGCTCACCCTGCAAAAGCCATAGTATGCCTATGGCTTTGCTTTAGTCGTTAGCGTAAGCCGTGAGTGATAAAACCAGCGGGGGATGTATTGCGGGCGTTACGAGATATCAGTGGAGCAGTGCAAAAGCGCGTTAGGCGGTATGAACTTGGTTTCGGCCATTGGCTTTAGCCAAATACAGTGCATCGTCGGCTCGATCAACCAGGTCTGACGTGAGCTCGCCGGCTTTGTGCTGAGCAACCCCAAAAGACGCAGTGATGTTATCGATCGTTTCAGTACCGGATTTGTTCCTAATACCGAGTTTTTCGAGCTTGCCGCGAATGGTTTCGGCGGCGGTGGTGGCGTGCTGGACCTTGCAGTCGGGTAACAGCAGTGCGAATTCTTCGCCGCCATAACGGGAAAAATGAGCGTTTTTGATCGGGCTAATTGTACGCTGAGTGGTTTGCGCCACACCTTGTAAAATCGAGTCGCCTAAGGTGTGTCCAAAGGTATCGTTGAATTTTTTGAAGTGATCCAAATCAAACAGGATTAAGCAAAATGATGCGCTTTGGCTGGCGACGAGCTCGTCAATTTTTTCGTTAAAGGCCAGTCGATTAAAAATCTTCGTCATTGGGTCGGTCATGACGCGCTGGTATTGTTTTTCGAGTTCGGTTTTTAGGCTATCAATCTCTTTTTGTGACGAACGCATGTGAGCTTGAAAAGACTGGGTTAAGGCAAAGATAGCTTCTGCGTTATCGGCCATGGTTTCTGCTACATGCTGAAGATCATCGGGTTCAACGGTGACTTCGGTAAAGGCTTTAATGCTGGCTTCGAGTGACTGGCTGTATTCTTGAGTACCGGATTGGGTGTCTTGCATGACCCCTTCAAACTGGTTAACCACTGAGTTAACGTGAGAATACATTTCTGGGTTAGTGGTTAGTGCGTCTTCAAGTACAAATTGCCGGATCAGCTTTTGGCTGTCAGAACGCGGGCAAGTACCGTGATCTTCAACAGTGGCCATTAACTCTTGGTTTAGTTCTTGGTTGCCAGCCGCTACATAGTTGTACCACAGGGCGTAATTTTCAGGTGTAGGGGGTATTTTATACTGAACCATCATAGGTACAGCCTTGCGTAAATAGTCGGCTGCTTTATTAATATCGTGTGGAAAAGAGATGGGCATTACTTGCGGGTTCCTCGGTGTAGTATTGCTTGTACACTTAGCTGCGTGATAAGTGTTTATAGAGTATAGGCCAAACGCGTATATTTGCTGGCGACAGAGGTATATTGCGCTGCTCAATACCGTGCGAAAATTTAACTAGGGGTCTGTGCTTATATCAGACACTCAACTGGCGAGACTAATATGGACTTAAAACTACAAAATAAAGTCGTGCTTATTACCGGTAGTCACCGTGGCACCGGCGCTGTGATGGCCAAACAATTTGCAGCAGAGGGGGCTCGAGTCATTATTCAAGGCCCGGATCAAGACTCATTTGAACAAGCTGGCGATGAGCATTTTGAAGCCCAAAGAGTGTGGGGCGATTTAGCCACAGATGAAGGCGCGAAGCAGGTATACCAACAAGCGATTAATGCCTTTGGTGTGATTGATATTTTGATCAATAATTTTGGTCAAGCGGATGCTGGGTTGTGGTGGACAACATCAAGCGATCAATGGGTCGATATTTATCAAATCAATGTGCTCTCTGCCGCGCGCATGATTCAGCATGTTGTTCCGCAAATGAAGACCTTGGGTTGTGGCCGGGTCATTCAGCTTGGAACCATAGGGTCTATTCGCCCAAACTCTAAAATGCCGCACTATTACGCTTCAAAAGGCGCGCTGGCCAATATGACCGCAAGCCTTGCAAAGGAGCTGGCCGGAACCGGTATTACTGTGAATACGGTGTCGCCGGGTTTGATTCGCACGCCAGAAATAGAAGCCAGTTTCAGGAAAAAAGCTAAAGCAAAAGGTTGGGGCGATGATTGGGCCTCTATTGAGGCGGCCATTGTGAAAGAGTCGTTCCCAAATCCATCGGCCAGAATTGCCACCCGCGAAGACGTGGCAGACTTGGTGTTATTTTTAGCCAGTGATCGGGCTGGGTTTATTAATGGCCAAAATGTACGCATTGACGGCGGCTCTGTCGATATCGTTTAGATGCTACACCGTTAAAACCATGCGAGGGTTTGTGTGGCCCAGCCAGTAAGGCCTGCGTTAAAGGGGCGCTGGTTCAGACGCTTTGATAAGCGTTCGCAGGCTTTGGCCGTTTAGGGTGTCGTTGCGCTGCTGCTCTAATGTTGCGAGAAGCACATCAACGCTTGATGGCTCTGCTTGAGCGGCGGCGTCACCCTCCACAGCCTGAATGATTGCGGCAATAGAAATCGCATCGATATCTCGCCCCGGTACATAATGTTGTTGCCCAGTATTGGCGCTAATCAACAGTTTGTGCTGTTCGAAAATCTCAATTAATGAAGCCACATCGCTGGCAGGTACCACCATTTGATGGGCTAATGTTTCTAGCGTGCAGTCAGTGCTGGCGTCATGAAAATGCTGAGCCACATTAACCATAATGTTCAAACCCAGTTGCCGCCGCGAACCGGCTGCGGGTGTTTTGTTGTCTCGGGCAATGTGAATGGATGTTGGGTTCTGCCAATAAAAACTCAGGTTGGCCCCCACCAGTAAAATTAACCAGCTCAAAAACAGCCAGATCATCAGCATCATCGCGATCGCGAAGCCAGAATAAATGGCGTCGTATTGAGTTGAGCTCACCACAAAAGATGAAAAAACCGCTCCCCCGGCTTTCCAGCTAACCGCAGCAAAAAGCGCACCGGGTAATGCCGCGTACAGCCGCACTTTGGTGTTAGGTATGAACATGTAAACCGAGGTAATCAATGCCGTTACTGCCAATAAAGGCAGCACGCGGGTGCTGAACTCGCTCAGTATGCCTGCGGTATCGAAGGACAGTAGGTATTGAACCCATTGGGTGTTCATCGTCGATGCGACAACCCCAACCAAACTTGCCAGCAGTACTGGGCCCACCATCAAAACGCTGAGATAGTGGCTGAGTTGCTGGGCCAGCGTACGGCGGTGTTTGACGCGCCAAATGTAGTTAAAGGAGCCTTCGACTTTTTGAATTAAAGAGATGGCGGTATAAAACAGCAGCGCAATGCCAACACTGCCGAGCACCGCGACATTCATGTTTTCAACAAAGCTGATAATTTGAGAGCTTAACTCAAGGCCTTTAGGCCCCATGGGTTTAAGGAAATTTAGCAGAACCGGCTCAAGTTGATTGTGCACCCCAAAGGATTTGAGTACCGATACGCTGAGCGCTAACAGCGGCACAATAGACAGTAAAGCGGTGTACACCAAGCTCATGGCATGTAGCTGAATTTGGCCACTGAGCAGGTCACGAGCCACGGCGTAGGCGCACTGAATGGTTTTGACTAACCAACCTTTTGCGGGGGTGAGCTGGGATGCATCCAGTTTAATGAGGTCGGAGCCATACCCCGAAATTTGCTGCCAATTCATGAGAAAAAGAGATACCTAAGACTTAGTTGATATGGATGAAGTGAGTCAATAAAGGCTTATGGTGCCACTAAGTTTGCTCAATTGGAACGCGCAAACAAACCCGCGGCTAGCTATGAATAGGCGCTTAACTCTTTAGTGGTTCAGGTATGGAGTTATAGGTTATCAGCGATAGGTTTAGCGGCTGTGTCGGAGGAGCAAGTTAAAAGACCAAGTTTAGAAGACAGGTTTAGGAACTAGGCTCAGCAACCGGTACAAAAGCCAATTCTTGAGTAAAAACCTTCTGTAGTGGTATATCCCACTTGTCAGTTTGCAACGGCTCCACTTGCTGGAAGTCATAGGCAATACCTGCTAAGCGCGGTTTGGTTTTATTTGTGCGGTGGTTATCGCGGGTAAAGGCAAAGCTGCGGTCGTAATAACCACCGCCCATTCCAAGGCGATTACCAAAAGCATCAAAAGCTACCAGCGGCATTAAAACCAAGTCGAGTTCTTGGTTTTGGATGACCTGACCGGTATTGATATCCGGTTCAGGAATGCCGAAGCGGTTGGTGACTAATAAGCCATCAGGTTTGTGCAAAAGGAACAGCAGATGGTTTTTGCGACGGGGGTCAAGCACCGGAAGATAAACGCACTTATCGGCTTGATGAAGTTGGGTGATTAAACTGCGGGTATTGATCTCGCCATCATTGCTGATAAAACAAGCAACATGCTGACTTTCAGTAACCCAAGGGTCTTCAAGTACGATGCGCGCGAGTTGTTGTTCAGCGATATCGCTTTGTGAGCGTGGAATATCACGACGCTGCTGGCGGATATTATTGCGTAACGAGGTATTCAAATGGCGGCTGTTTTATGAATGCAGATAAAATTGTTGAGGGCGGGCAAAATGAGGGCAGGTAAAATAAGAGACGTAGGGTGGCTAAACAAGAAGAGTAAAAAGTATCCCAAGGCGCGGCTGCTGGTAGTGTCCTTGAACCCAAAGGTTCAAGGTGGGGGTCTCTGTGTAGATTTAGGCTCCCCGCAGAACGGGTGTGCACACTGTCTTCAGCTAGTGACCTCCTAGGTGTTGAAATCGGCTCGAGGACTTTACCGTCTCGCCAACACCCCAGGACAATTTCAGTATAGCATCGATATTTGGGTTGACGTAAAGACGTTTTTTCGTAAACGAAAGATTGTTTTTATCTATTGGGTTTTTGTTTCAGATTGCATAGGAATAAGCGCAGGTATAATGGGGCTTAGCGAACAAATTTGGCACACGCTTTGTACTAGTTTTGATATTTCAGCAAAGCCTTATCTAATTTATCGAGCAGCGATTCAGCGCCCTGGTCAATTTCTTTGAGCCGCTCGCTTGAATCCAATAATTCATAACTGGTATTGAGTGCCGCCATCACCGCAATACGGTCGGTGCCAACCACGCTGCCTTTAGAGCGGATTTCGCGCATTTTTTCATCTAAGTAGCGGGCCGACTGAATCAGTGCTTGTTGCTCGGATGGAGGGCAGCTAACCTGATAATCACGGTCAAGAATATTAACCGTTAGGGTGATCGGCGAGTTACTCATCCTGCTTGCTCCAAAGACTTTAACCTTGAGATGATCTGAACGATCTTTTGTTTAGCCTGGTTATTTTGCTCAATCAGGCGTGCACGCTCGATAGGCCAATTTTCTTGCCGGGCTTCAAATTCTTGGTTCTCTGCCGAAAGTCGGCCGCAGAGTTTAATCAGTGCATCGACCTTGGTTGTCAGCTCACTAATATCAAGATTTTCCATCGACTTACCGCCCAAAATTAAGGCACTCACTATAGATCTCTGGTTGCAAAGGGTCAATGCGGTTAAAATGCTGTTTTTCGAATATAGACAAGGTTTTTAAACATTAAACCGCGTCTACACATTAGGCTAAAACGATACCCCAATGGATATTGCTGAAATATTAGAATTTGACGACCTTCAAAGCAGACTTATGCATACCGAAGTGCTGCAAAGCCCCTCAGAACTGCATGGTTTGGTAAGCGGAATGCTGTGCTGTCGCCCCGAGTTAGACAGCGAAATATTGCTGAACGACCTCTGGCTGCAGCTCGATCTCGACCCTATCGAGCTTCATGAAGTCGATGGCATTTTGCGGCAACTGTTTAGCAACGCGCGCGCCGCGTTGGCAGACCCAGATTTCATTTTTTACCCGCTATTGCCCTGCGATGACGAAGCTTTTTCGTGGCGTACCGAATGTATTGGTGGTTGGTGCCAAGGGTTTCTCAGCGGATATGGCCTAGGTACAACATCAGACAGTGAGCCATTGAACACTGAAACCGAAGAAATTCTGAGCAACTTTTTCGAGTTCAGCCAAATCTCCTCGCAATATGATGACGAAGATATAGAAGACCTCGAAGCGGACTACTTAGACCTTGTTGAGTTTCTTAAAATCACCGTGATCCATCTTTTCTTAGAAGCAATGGAATAACTAAAATGACTTCAGCCGTGCCAGCCATCTCTACCGATTATGCTCAGCGACGCCGTAAATTAATGGAGTTGATGGGTGAAAACAGCATCGCTATTTTACCCGCGGCAGAGCCCGCTATGCGTAATGGCGGCACCGAATATGCCTACCGGCAAAACAGCGATCTGCTGTACCTAACAGGGTTTCTCGAACCCCATTCAGTGCTGGTGTTAATGCCTGGCCGTGAACACGGCGAAATGGTTTTGTTTTGCCAGGACCGTGACCCAAGCATGGAATTGTGGACGGGGTATCGAGCTGGCCCCGAAGGCGCGTGCAAAACATACGGCGCCGATGATGCCTTTCCAATTGATGATGTCGACGACATTTTGCCAGGCCTACTTGAAGGGCGCGCCAAAGTCTTTTACGCCATGGGCTGCAATCAAAACTTCGACCTCCAACTGATGGAATGGATCAAACAGATCCGCAGCAAAGCCCGCAGTGGCATATACCCCCCGCACGAATTCGTGACGGTTGATCATGTTTTACATGAATTGCGCCTGCTCAAAAGCAAAGAAGAACAAAGCACCATGAAACAAGCCGGGAAAATTTCTGCCCAGGCGCATGTTCGTGCCATGCAAATTTGTAAGCCCGGCATGATGGAATACGAACTTGAAGCAGAGCTTTTGCATGAGTTTGTGAGAAACGGCGCACGGGCACCGGCTTATTCATCGATCGTTGGCGGTGGTGCAAACGGCTGTATTTTACACTACATCGAAAACAACGCAGAGCTGTTAAACGGCGATTTGGTCTTGATTGATGCTGGCTGTGAACTTGATGGTTACGCCGCCGATATCACCCGGACTTTCCCAATAAACGGCCGCTTCAGCGAAGCGCAAGCCGCGCTGTATGAGATTGTATTAGATGCCCAGCAAGCAGCGTTTGACGTCATTGTTCCCGGCAGCCATTGGAACCAACCCCACGAAGCCACCGTTCGGGTAATTACCGAAGGACTGCTGAAACTGGGATTACTTGAAGGCGATTTGGAACAACTGATAGAACAAGAAGGCTACCGAGATTTCTACATGCATAAAGCGGGGCACTGGCTCGGCATGGATGTACACGACGTTGGCGACTACAAAATTGGCGGTGAATGGCGCGTGCTTGAACCCGGCATGGTGCTGACGGTTGAACCGGGCATTTACGTCAGCCCGCATAATACCGATGTCGATGAAAAGTGGCGCGGTATTGGTATTCGTATCGAAGACGATGTGATCGTAACGCGCACTGGCTGCGACGTAATGAGTGACGGCGTGCCGAAAACCATTCAACAAATTGAACAACTGATGGCTGGCTGATCCATTGAGTATCGATTCGCCAAATAGCGCTACTGCCGCACAGGCACATTATGATATCGCCATTATTGGCGGTGGAATGGTGGGTGCGAGCCTAGCATTGGGTTTAGCTCAAAGCATGCCGGGCCTTAGTATTACTGTGCTTGAAGCCTTTGCGATTCCGGCAGGTGCAACCACAGCAGCAACAGCTCAACCTAGTTATGACGCACGCTCCACAGCGCTATCGATGAGCAGTAAAATTACTACCAGCACATTGGTATGTGGTCAAAACTTGAACCGCAAATAACGCCCATTCATGATATTCACGTGTCGGATCGTGGGCATTTTGGCACCGTACGGTTGAACTACCGCGACCAACGGGTCGATGCGCTGGGATACATGATAGAAAACCGGCATTTAGGCAATGCGCTGCTGGCGCAAATGGCCGATTACCCCAAGGTAGATTGGCGCTGTCCAGCCAAAGTTGAACGCCTTGAGATGGTTAAAAACGGCGCGTTACTTCACTGTGATCAGTCTGATGAAGCGATTAAAATTAGCGCTAATTTGGTCGTCATTGCCGATGGCGGCCGCTCTGATTTGATTTCTCAATTGGGCATTGCCCGAGACACCCATGATTACGAACAACTGGGGATTATCGCCAATATAAGCAGCGACCAACCCCACCAAAACAAAGCCTACGAGCGTTTCACCCAGCGCGGCCCCATGGCACTGCTACCACTTGATGGCCAGCGCAGTGCACTTATTTGGACGTTAGAACAAGACCAGGCGGAACGAATACTAGCGTTGGATGATGCGGCGTTTTTAGCCGAGCTACAAAGTAGCTTTGGCTACCGCGCAGGGAATTTCACCAAGATTGGTGCCCGTCACAGCTACCCGTTCATTCGTGTACAAGCGCGTGAGCAAGTGCGCTCAAATGTGGTGCTGCTGGGCAATGCCGCTCATACATTACACCCGGTTGCGGGCCAAGGGTTTAATTTGTCGGTGCGCGATATTGGCGGGTTAATAGAGGTACTCTCAAACGCGCACGTAGCCAAGCAAGCCATTGGCTCAATAGCAGTGCTTAATCACTATGCAGCGCAACAACGCTGGGACCAAGATAAAACCATCGTCACTAGCCAAGTATTAGTGGAGCTATTTTCCCACGCAAATCCCGTGGTGAGTGCAGTACGGGGCCTTGGTTTAGCCGCTATGGAAAGTTTACCGCCGGCCAAGGGTTGGTTTAACCGCCAGGCCAGCGGTGTGGCTGGCCGCTTACCCAGGTTTTAACAGGTATTGGATCGTGACGCATACAACCGATGAATTAGACCAAAGAATCTACGATATTATTATCGTGGGAGCAGGCATGGTGGGCCTCACCTGCGCGCTAGCCTGTGTTGAAGGCACGGGTGGTGAGTCATTAAACATTGCCGTGATCGAATCCCAACCACAGCCGCCAACTTGGCAAGCACAGCAATTTGATAAACGCGTCAGTGCATTAACCGAGGCCTCGCGTAGTATTTTAAATGGTGTTGGCGCATGGGCCGAAATTCAGCAAACCCGCGTATCACCCTATCAAAATATGCACGTATGGGATGCCGACGGCGTAGGCAAAATTGAATTTTGCGCGGCGGATCTTCAGCAGCCAGTGCTGGGGCATATTGTTGAAAACAACCTAATTGTCAGCGCGCTAACCAAACAGGCGCAACAGCATTCGCAAATTGAACTGCTATACGGCTCCAAGGTTGCAAACCTTTCTGGCTTTAAAAACAACCAGCGAACCATCACGCTAGATAGTGGCGTTAGCATATTAGCCAAGCTGATTATTGCCGCAGATGGTGCGTTATCTACCATCAGAAATCTTGCAGATATAGAACTAAAAGAAAAACCCTACCATCACAACGCAATCGTAACGACGGTGAAAACACAAAAAGAACATGGCTTCACCGCGTGGCAGCGATTCGATGAAACAGGGCCTTTGGCGTTTTTGCCGCTTTCAAGGCGATATTCAAGTTCGGGCCAACCAGGTTTGGCTGAACTTGACCATCATTACAGCTCCATCGTTTGGTCCGTGACTGCAGAAAAAACTCAACAGCTGATGGCACTAAATGACGAAGCCTTTGCCGGCGCTCTGGGCGCAGCATTGGAATACCGCTTAGGCGAAGTTGTAGAGATTGAGCCGCGGTTTCACTACCCGCTGTTTGAGCGTCACGCATCCCAGTATGTTTTGCCGGGTTTGGCACTGATTGGCGACGCCGCCCACACCATTCATCCGCTGGCAGGCCAGGGGGTGAATTTAGGGTTTTTGGATGCTGCGGTTTTGGCGGAAGAGCTACAACGCGGCGCAGCGGCGCAAGTATCACCCGGCAATTTGGATATTTTAAAGCGCTATCGGCGTCGCCGTCGTGGTGATAACCAAATGATGTTCTCTTCGATGATGGGCTTTAAAAAACTGTTTGAGCAACCTTCGTTACCCGTGCGCTGGGCTAGGAATCGCGGCCTTGATCTGCTTGATCAAGCCACTTGGCTGAAGAACCCTATCGCTGCTTATGCGATGCGGGTGAACGGTAAATTACCCAAAATTGCACAGGGTTAAATAGACAACAAACCCATGGCCCGCCGTTTATACAGTCTGTTTTTCTACCTTTGCTTGCCGCTTATTTTTACGCGGTTACTGCTGCGCTCCCGTCATGCACCGGCCTATCGTCGCCGGCTGGCCCAGCGTTTGGGTTATGTTACAAATGCTCCGAAGCCTGGTGGCATTTGGATTCACGCCGTCTCCGTAGGCGAAACCCTAGCGGCAGTGCCGTTGGTGAAGCGTCTTCAGCGTGATTATCCAGACTTGCCCATTGCCATCACCACCATGACCCCAACCGGGTCAGAACAAGTGCGCAAAAACTTTTCAGATACGGTGTTTCATACCTACATTCCATACGATGTACCGACTGCAGTAAGGCGTTTGCTCAGCTCCATTAAACCGCAATTATTGTTGGTAATGGAAACCGAGCTGTGGCCCAATTTAGTAGACCAATGCCAACGCCGTGAGATTCCCGTATTGATTGCTAACGCCCGGCTTTCGGCGCGCTCTGCAAAAGGCTATGGGCGACTGGATGCATTAGTCCGGCCAATGATGAAGCAATTGTCGTTAGTGGTTGCTCAGTCTGACAAAGACCAACAGCGGCTCATTGCACTGGGAATGGATGCCGCCAAAGTGACGGTGGGGGGCAATATTAAATTTGATATTTCGCTGACCACTGAAATCAAAGAGCAATCCAATAGCATTCGAGCAGCATGGGGTTTAAGCGAAGCCAGCCATCGCAAGGTATTGATTGCCGCCAGCACCCACGAAGGCGAAGAACAGCAAATACTGGCGGCATTTCAACAAATGCTATTGGCGCACCCAAGCCTGTTATTACTGCTAGTACCACGCCACCCAGAGCGCTTTGGCCAAGTCGAACAGCTTTGCCTTGAATATGGCCTGAACACCAAAAGGCGCAGCAATCATGTGCCCTGCACCGACGATACCCAAGTAATGATTGGCGACACCATGGGCGAGCTGATGGCATTTTACGGCGTGGCAGATATCGCTTTTGTTGGCGGCAGCCTTGTTGAAACCGGCGGGCATAATTTATTGGAGCCAGCGGTTTGGCAGTTGCCCACATTGAGCGGCCAGCACTTGTTTAATTTTGCTGAAGTTGACCAGCTAATGAGTGCCGCGAATGCGCTCATTAAGGTAAACGATGCTGCTGAATTAGCGCAAAAAGTAGGTGAGTTGCTCAATGACCCGAAGCTTGGTGATGCAATGGGCAAAGCGGCTTTTGAGGTGGTGCAGCAGAACCGCGGTTCGATGGAGCGGCTATATAGTCGGCTGACTCATTTTATTGAGTATTGAAATTTAAACGATCAGGACGGTAATGCCTAAGATGGCACAGTCTAAGATGGTACGCCTAGGATAGTACTGCTTAAGCAGCGAAACCCCGTAAGTTATCGCTAACTTACGGGCTTAGAAGTACTTACAAGCGTACTTAACTTCTACACTACTTTCTAGATTATCTTTTAACTTACAACGGGCTTAGCAGCAGCAGATTTAGTTGCGACGTTGAGTGTTGGATGAAGAGTCAATCCAGCCATTGATTGCGCTCATGTCTGCCGGGCTTAGCTGCCCAGTGGCTTGTTTGAGTTGCAACTTGTGGATAACGTAATCATACCGCGCCGCTGCGTAGTCGCGTTTCGAACGATACAAACCACGTTGAGCCTGCAACACATCAACAATATTTCGTGTGCCCACGTCATAGCCCACCTCGGTGGCTTCTAGCGCGCTCTGTGTCGAAACAATTGCTTGTTGCCGTGCTTTTATACGCTGTACATCGGCGACAACGGCGCTGTATAAGCTGCGAGTTTGTTGCACCAGGCTACGTTGCGCCATGGTCAAGTTTTCTTGTGTTTGAATCAGATCGTAAGAAGCTTGCCGTGACGCTGCCATGGTCATGCCGCCAGAATAGAGCGGCAATTTAATTTTAATACCAATGGTTTTGCTGACTTGGTCTGTGGGGCTCAGTGGAACAGCCTGGTTGTTGAATACAATCGTAGAAGCATCGTCATTGTCATCCACTTGATATTGACCAAATAAAGACACGGTTGGTAGATGTTTAGCGCGTTTGGCTTTTACCCCTTGCCGTGCGGATACAACCAGCGTCTCAATGCTTTTTAGGGCGAAATTTCCTGCGAGTGCGTCGTCAGCCCATGCTTGTGGGTCGGCTGGCATGGGGTTGGTGATGGGGTAGTCTTCTTTTAGCGTAGAGATGCTGGTGTACTGCTGGCCGGTAATGGCTTGCAGTGCTTCATAAGCAATATCGAGCTGGTTTTTAGCTACGATTCTGCCTACCTGTACGAGATCGAAGGCGGCTTGCGCTTCGTGTACATCGGTGATGGCAATTAAACCCACGTCAAAGCGTTGTTGAGTTTGCTCTAATTGGCGCTTAATAGCGGCTTCTTCAGTTTTTGCGGCAATGAGTGCATCGTTCGCGCGTAAGATATTAAAATAGTTGACGGCGACTCGAATAATCAGGTCTTGCTGAGAAGCAGAAAAATCTAACTCTGCTTTATGGTCAATGGCTTTTACTTGTTTGTAGTTAAACCAAGTAGAGGCGTTAAAAAGGGGTTGGGATAAGCTCAGTCCGTAACTCGACGCGATAATAGTAACGGGGCTGCCGGCCGAGGCTTTGTTTTCAAAATTAGTGTGGGATTTGCTGTACGTAAAATCTAACTTAGGGAGTAGGGCTCCCTGGGCTTGCTGAGTAAGTGATTTTTGACTTTTAAGAGCAGCACCTGCAGCGCGGATCTGAGGGTCGTTGTCGACCGCCGAATTATAAATTTCACCAAGTGTTTGTGCTTGGCTAATCCCGGCCAACGATAACAGCCCGCAAGCCAATAACGCTTTAATGTTTTTCGAGTCCATTTTGTTTAGATTCCTAAAAAAAGAGCATTTCTAAAAGTCAAAAGTAGCGCGCCAGTATATCAAATTTGTTTGACTTCGGAGAGTTGTTTGGAATGGTCTGAATATTCACGCGTATATGCGGTGAAGCCAAAGGTGGTTCTGGGTTAAACTGGCGGCCTCGTTTATAGTCACTGTTATCGTCACTGTGCAGTCTCGCCAGCAAACTCCTAATATTCAGTTCCGGGTTCATTAATGAAACAAACCAAAACTAAAAAACCAGCCAGTCCGCTCACACTTGACCCTGAATCATCCGTGCCAATAGAAGGCTCGCGGAAACGCTATATACAGGGCTCTTGTGAAGATATTCAGGTGCCCGTGCGGGAAATCATGTTAGAGCCGCACAACAGTGCTAGCGGTAAAAAAACGCCGAATACCTTTCAGGTTTACGATACCTCCGGCCCATTTACCGATCCTGGTGGCCCGGTAAATATTTGCGATGGCCTAAAGCCGATTCGAGCAAGCTGGATAGCAAGGCGCAACGACAGCGAGCAGCTTTCGCAAGTCAGCTCAAAATTTGGCCGGTTGCGCCAACAAGATATTACCAGCGAAGCCATTCGTTTTACCGCAACCGATAAACCGCGCCGCGCACTACCCGGCAAAAACATTAGCCAAATGCATTACGCGCGCAAAGGCATTATTACTCCAGAAATGGAGTTTGTCGCAATTCGCGAAAACGCAGCATTGGAGCAATCTCGCGCCCATGGGCTTGAGCAAAACCAGCACGGTGGCGAATCTTTTGGTGCCAGCATTCCTGCAGAAGTAACACCAGAATTTGTCCGAAAAGAAATAGCAGAAGGCCGCGCTATTTTGCCCTGTAACATTAACCACCCTGAATTAGAGCCAATGATCATTGGCCGTAACTTCCTCATTAAAGTGAATGCCAATATTGGTAACTCTGCGCTGGGTTCGTCGATCTCTGAAGAGGTGGATAAACTGACCTGGTCTTTGCGTTGGGGTGCAGACACCGTGATGGATCTTTCTACCGGTAAAAATATTCACGAAACCCGCGAATGGATTATCCGTAACTCTCCAGCGCCAATTGGCACCGTACCTATTTACCAAGCGCTGGGAAAAGTAGACGGCAAAGCCGAAGATTTAACCTGGGAAATTTTCCGAGATACGCTTATCGAGCAAGCCGAACAGGGCGTTGATTACTTTACGATTCACGCCGGCGTACTGCTGCGTTATGTACCGATGACAGCAAACCGAGTCACCGGCATTGTGTCGCGCGGCGGCTCTATTATGGCGAAATGGTGCTTGGCGCATCACGAAGAGAACTTCCTTTATACCCACTTTGAAGATATCTGCGAAATCATGAAGGCTTACGACGTGTCCTTCTCTTTGGGTGACGGCTTGCGCCCGGGCTCAATTGCAGACGGCAACGACGAAGCGCAATTTGCCGAATTACGCACCTTAGGCGAGTTAACCCGCGTTGCTTGGAAGCACGATATTCAAACCATGATTGAAGGCCCCGGCCACGTGCCGATGCACCGCATCAAAGAAAACATGGAGCGCGAGCTTGAAGAGTGTCACGAAGCACCCTTTTATACGCTTGGCCCACTTACAACCGATACTGCCCCAGGTTACGATCATATTACCTCTGGTATTGGAGCGGCGATGATTGGCTGGTTTGGTTGCGCCATGTTGTGCTACGTGACACCAAAAGAGCATTTGGGTTTACCCAACCGTGACGATGTTAAAGAAGGCATCATCACCAACAAAATTGCAGCCCATGCGGGGGATTTGGCCAAAGGCCACCCCGGCGCTCAAGCACGCGATGACATGCTTTCAACCGCGCGTTTTGAGTTCCGCTGGGAAGACCAGTTTAATCTTGGTTTAGACCCAGACACCGCCCGCGCCTACCACGACGAAACGATGCCGAAGGAATCCGGTAAAGTGGCGCATTTCTGCTCGATGTGTGGCCCTAAATTCTGCTCAATGAAAATCAGCCAAGAAGTGCGCGAATACGCTGCAGCTCAGGATCAGAAAAATTTAGAGCAAGCAATGAAAGATGGCATGGATGAAAAATCCCGCGAGTTCAACGAAACAGGTAAGGAAATTTACCACAAGGCCTGATCGATGACTGACTCTAACGCCACGCCAAGCAAACGGTTTTTTGACCGCAACGATATCGAGATTGAGTCGCGCGAAACCGCCTATGATGGTTTCGTGCAAGTGGATCAAATAAAACTGCGGCATCGCTTGTTTGGTGGGGGTTGGAGTAGAACATTATCTCGTGAACTGGTCGTCAAAAAACAAGCTGCGGTGCTATTACCCTACGATCCGGTGTTAGATCAGCTAGTGTTATCCGAAGAGTTTCGGATTGGCGCGCTTGATGACCGGGAAAGCCCCTGGATGATTGAGCTGGTTGCCGGAACGGTGGATCAGGGCGAAAGCTTTGAACAAACCGCTTTGCGTGAAGCGCAGGAGGAAGCAAGCTTGCAAGTAACAGAGCTGTTGCCGATTGCGCGGTATTTTTCGAGTGCCGGCGCTTGTAACGAAGAAATTCAAATTTACTGCGGCCGCATCGATGCAGCTGAGGTGGGCGGGGTGCACGGCTTAGCCAATGAAAATGAAGATATTAGGGTGCAGCGGGTTGATGTTTCTGACGCCTTTGAGATGCTAGCACAGGGTCAAATTCGTAACGCCGCCACGCTGATAGCACTGCAGTGGCTAAAGCTGAATCGTAGTTCCGTTAGGCAACAATGGTCGTAGTTTAATTATGGAGCGAGTTTTACCCAAACATAAGGTTGATCTGCGTAAGCAGCAGGCTGCGGCATCGGGCAACTATCTTCGCTTATTAAAGCTAATTCCTGCGATGCGTGATCAAAACGACTACAACTTTTTGGTACATATCCCTGGTTCAATTGGCTGTGACACCGTGGTGAAAACCGAAGTCATTGAACGTGGGCCCTACACTACCTTGGTGCGCATAAATCAAAACACCCCCGATAAACGCACCGTAGCCTGCGAGCAACCACATAGCATTAGCTGGAGCCAGCCTGTGCGTATGACCGTACGTATTTATCATGATGCCCAAATGGCCGAAATCGTCGACTTTATGGATGTTCGGCGTTTCGAATCAAGTTACGACTATCCCAACCTAAAAATGCTGCTGCCGGATGAAAAGCAGCAGGTGAATTATTTTTTGGGTGATTGGCTAAACCGCTGCTTAGAGTTTGGTGTGGCACTTGAGCCAATAAAACTGGCGGTTACCGAGCTTTAGAATGTCCACAGTGGTTCGCGAAGTAAACCCCCTTGAAGGCTCTGAAAAGCCTTATCGAATTATTCAGATTACTGATTCACATCTCGGCGCTAGTCGAGACCAAACGCTTTTAGGTATTAATGTATTCCAAAGTCTTGAGCTCGTGGTTGAGCTCGTTAAACAGGAGCAAGGCCAAAATTTTGATCGCATCATCGCCACCGGCGATATCTCCTGCGATGGCTCTGAGCAATCTTATTTTGACTACCTAGAATTGGTTGAGGCGTTTGGGCAACCAGTGAGCTGGCTACCAGGTAACCATGATAACCCTGCGGTTATGGCAAATATCTCCAATGCGTTGTTGCAGCAGCAAAAAGTGGTGGACTTCCCGGGTTGGCAAATAATTTTGCTGAACTCCAAAATAGAAAACTCTCCCGGCGGTAGGCTACCCAAGGCCGAATTAGCGCTACTTGAAGATGCGCTGCAAAATGCCAATGGCAAATCTAGCATGATCTGTTTGCATCACCCGCCGGTATTGGTGGGTTGTGGTTGGATGGACTCGCAACACCTGGACAACGACGCGGCATTTTTTAAGCTGATTGACCAATACCCCCGAACCCAATTGGTGTTGTGGGGGCATATTCATCAACTCTTCGATACCGTTCGTCAGCGAGTACGTTTACTTTCAACGCCTTCTACTTGTCACCAGTTCGAGCCGCAGCAGCAGCAATTTATGGTTGGGCAGCAACTGCCTGGTTACCGTTGGATAGACCTGTACCCAAACGGCCAAATTGATACCGGCGTATCGCGTATCAAGAGCACTCCGTTTGAGATAGACTACCTCAGTCTTGGGTATTAGATACACCTCTGAAGTACCCCTTTAATTTCATTAAAATCAAATAGTTAACAGTTCATGAGCGCAGAATATACGGCTAAATCGATAGAGGTTTTATCCGGCCTAGACCCGGTCCGAAAACGACCTGGAATGTATACCGATACCTCCCGCCCGAATCACCTGGTTCACGAAGTCATCGACAACAGCGTAGACGAAGCTTTGGCTGGTCACGCAGATCAAATTGAGCTTGTACTGGGTAAAGATGGCTCAATCGAAATCACCGATAATGGCCGTGGTATGCCGGTGGATATTCACCCCGAAGAGGGCGTATCTGGTGTAGAACTCATTATGACTCGGCTGCACGCAGGCGGTAAGTTTTCTGGGGATGATTACCAATATTCCGGTGGCTTGCACGGTGTTGGGGTCTCGGTAGTCAATGCGCTGTCACTAAGCCTTGAAGTGTGGATTAAGCGCGACAGCGAACTTCACCACATGAAGTATGAAAACGGCAACAAAGCCTCTGAACTCGAAGTCATCGATACCGTCGGTAAACGTAATACCGGCACCAAAATACGCTTTATTCCAGACCCCGGGTATTTTGATTCGCCCCGCGTGTCGCTCACCCGGTTAGTGCATATGTTACGAGCCAAGGCTGTTTTGTGCCCAGGGTTAAAAGTAATATTTCGTGATCAAAGAACCGCAAAAAAAGATGGGGATGACGACCAAAGCCATCAAGAATGGTATTACGAGGACGGCCTTACCGACTACCTAAGTAGCCAAACCGAATCTTACGAGCCTATTCCTTCTGCGCCCTTTAGAGCATCCTTTAAAGGCGAAACCGAAGCCGTCGACTGGGCCGTGCAGTGGCTCGATAACTCGGCAGATCTAACCACTGAAAGTTACGTAAATTTGATCCCAACGCAGCAAGGTGGAACCCATGTAAACGGTTTGCGTAGCGGCCTAATTGAAGCCATGCGCGAGTTTTGCGAATTTCACAGTTTACTACCGCGGGGCATAAAATTAACCGCCGATGATTTATGGGAACGGTGCAGTTATGTATTGTCTGCAAAATTACGCGAACCGCAGTTTTCGGGGCAAACAAAAGAACGTTTATCGTCTCGCGAATGCGCGGCATTTGTTTCGGGTGTAGCCAAAGATTCTTTCAGTTTGTGGTTGAATCAGCATACAGAAGAAGGCCAACAAATTGCTGAGCTAGCTATTCAAAATGCGCAAAAACGGTTGCAAGCAAGTAAAATAATTCAGCGCAAAAAAATAACCGCGGGGCCCGCATTGCCCGGTAAGTTAGCCGATTGCTCCACGCCAGATGCCATGAGTGGCGAGCTATTTTTGGTTGAAGGGGACTCGGCTGGCGGCTCTGCAAAACAAGCGCGAGATCGTCGCTTTCAAGCGATCATGCCCCTTAAAGGTAAAATCCTAAATACCTGGGAAATTTCGTCAACACAAATATTAGCCTCACAAGAAGTACATGATATTGCCACAGCCTTGGGCATAGACCCCGGTATGGAAAACCTAGAAGGCTTACGTTATGGAAAAGTTTGTATTCTTGCGGATGCAGATTCAGATGGCTTACACATTGCTACATTATTATGCGCGCTTTTTGTGAAGCACTTTCCTGCATTAGTGCAGGCAGGGCATGTCTATATTGCTATGCCACCGCTGTACAGAATTGATATTGGGAAACGTATTTTTTACGCGTTAGATGACGACGAAAAACAAGGTGTGCTTGAGCGTATAAAAGCAGAAAAAATTAAAGGCACCGTGAATGTGCAGCGCTTTAAAGGCTTAGGCGAAATGAACCCTTTGCAGTTGCGTGAAACAACAATGGCTGAAGATACTCGTAGGCTGGTTCAGCTTACTATTGAGCCAGATGATGATACCGATAAAATGTTAGATATGCTGCTTGCAAAAAAACGAGCGCCAGACCGAAAGAGCTGGCTGGAAGAAAAAGGAAATATGGTCGAGATATAATACTCGCCATATTAGATTGAAAAAAAATACTAATAAATTTATATATCTAAAGGAGTTCTAGTTATGTCAGAAGTTATAGTCAGAGCATTTCATTTTGTATTTATTATGGCGATGTTTTCAACATTGTTTGCACAGCATATGTTGGTGAGCAAAGAAATGACCAAAGCGCAATTTAGGAAAGTATCTATCATTGATAGAGTGTACGGGGTTAGCGCAATGCTAATGCTCGTGGTAGGTTTTCTATTATGGTTTTCTGTTGGAAATACATCAGAGTACTACAGTGCCAACTGGGTATTTCATATCAAGTTAACGCTATTTGGAATAGTCGCAATATTATCAATAATACCCACTGTATTTTTTATAAAAAACAAAAACCAAGAAGGCCCAATGATTGAGGTTCCGGGATACCTAATAGGGATTATTAGAGCCGAACTATTTTTATTGCTCTGTATTCCATTCGTGGCAACCGCCATGGCAAAAGGCTTTGGTTTAGGTTAATAATATTGTAAGAAGAGGTTACGCTATCATGTCTAAAATTGTCATTAGCGGTACCGGTTTATACACACCGGAACAAAAAATTTCAAATTCTGAATTGGTGGCTACATTTAATAAATATGTAGAAGAGTTTAACCGTAGCCACGAAGTAGAAATTTCCTCTGGAGAAGTTGAAGCGCTTACAGCTTCAAGTGCTGAATTCATTGCAAAGGCTTCGGGTATTAATAGCCGTTATGTGATGGATCGTGCTGGAATATTAGATTCCAACTTAATGTGTCCTCAAATACCAGAGCGACCAAACGCTGAAATTTCGATTCAAGCTGAAATGGCAGTTCAGGCTGCAAAGATGGCATTAGAAAATGCAAACAAAAGGGCTGCTGATGTTGATGCGGTTATTGTTGGTTGCTCCAATTTACAGCGTGCTTACCCAGCTATTTCTATAGAAGTTCAGGATGCCTTGGGCATTGATGGTTTTGCATTTGATATAAATGTTGCGTGCTCATCTGCGACCTTTGGTATTCAAATGGCTGTAGATACTATCCGTAACCAAAATGCCAAAGCAGTATTGGTGATAAGCCCTGAAATCACCACTGGCCATCTAAATTTTACCGACCGTGATAGCCATTTTATTTTTGGCGATGTCGCTACTGCCATTTTAATTGAAGAAGAAAGTAGCGCTAATGTAAGTGGTTTATTTGAAATAATTGAAACCAAATTATTCACTCAATTTTCAAATAACATTCGAAATAACTTTGGATTTTTGAATCGCGCAGACGAGGTGAATTCACGAAACGCCGACAAGCTATTTAAACAAAATGGACGTAAGGTTTTTAAAGAAGTTTGCCCAGCGGTTGTGACGCAAATTAGTGATCAACTACAACGTAACGATGTACCAGTGGATCAGATTAAGCGGTTGTGGTTGCACCAGGCCAATATCAATATGAACCAGCTAATAAGCAAGAAGGTATTAGGCCGCGAACCTGAGCCAAATGAAGCACCCATAGTATTGGATGAATACGCAAACACCAGCTCCGCGGGGTCTATTATTGCCTTCCATCTTCATCGTGAAGATTTAAATGAAGGTGACACCGGGGTGATCTGTTCTTTTGGCGCGGGGTATTCTATTGGTAGTGTACTAGTGCGGCGTTGCGGTTAGCAGGCGTAGTTAAAGAAGAAAATAATTCACTATTGCGCTAAACATTTGTTCCGGCCGGTTTGTTTGCAGAGCAACAGTGCTTTGTCGGCGCGCTCGTATACATTTTCCGGCGCATCGCCATCTTTGAAAGTAGAGTAGCCAATCGACATGGTGACTGGGACGGGTTTTCCTTGGTAGCCAAACCGGTAGGCATCAATTCCTTCGCGCAGGGTTTCTAGTCTTTGTTGCGCTTGTTCTAGCGTACTGCCTATCAATATAACAGCAAACTCTTCGCCGCCAATACGGCCAAAAAAATCAGCTTCTCGCACTTTAGATTTGATGAACCCAGCGACAGATTTAAGTACCTTATCGCCAACTGGGTGGCCAAATTCATCGTTAATAAATTTGAATTTGTCTATATCCATTATGGCTAAGGTTAAAGGTTCTGATGTGCGTTTCCAGCGCGTAAACTCAAGCGCTAGCCGCTCGTCGTAAGCTCTTCGGTTGGGTACACCGGTAAGCGGGTCTTCGATGGCTTGTTTTCGGGTTTCAGTTAATGATTTCTGCAGCTGTTTTGCGGCGGTTTCTAGTTTATCTGCGCGCTGCCGGAGTGCGACGTTTGCCTTTTCTGCGCGCTCTGCACGTTTGGTTTCGGTTTTTTTAAAGGTTTCGACACTGTTGTCTATTTCGTCAAGGCGAAACTGCACCGCGCTCTTTAGGCTTGTAAGGTCGCTGCTGTCGGTAACTGTCTTGCGCATCTCAAACACGTGCTGAGTCACGCGGTTTGTAAGCATGGTTTGGCTTTCGGATTGTTCAGCTCGGTTGGTGTCATCTTCGCTGAGATGAACTTTAAAGTTATCGAGTCGCGTTGCGATCTCGCCTAAAAAGGCTGAAAGATCGGTAATTTCTTTACCCTGGGCCTTAAGCGTTGCAGCAAGTTGCGCTTCTAGCTGGTCGATCATATCTATAAATTGATCAGGCTCTGTGGCTTGTTCTAACGCCCCCATGAGTGCAGCGCGGTCAAATTTTGCGTTGCCTTCTGCGGGGAGGTTTTCGATCAAGTAAGCCAAATTTGCGCGAACCTCTTCGGTAGCACTACCGCTGTCGGTAGGTGTATTCAGGAGCAGTTCGCTGATGAGCCGTAGTTTATCGGTCGGCAAATTTTCAGGGTCGATATACTTTGGCAGTAGAGAGATAGCCTGGTCGAGCTCATCTTGCTGACCCTTAAAGGAGCTACAAATACGAATGATCTGAGTGTGAAGAAGCTGCAGCCGTTTTTCATGCTGTTTCTCTTGATCGTCGAGTTCATTGAGTAATTGGGTGTATTTTTGTTTGTATTTGTCAGTCACGTGTAAGTAATACCGAATGCGTGTAGGGAATGAATGCAGCGCCCATAACTGCATGAAGCAAGGTGCAGTGATGCGCAAATGTGTGTAGTTAAGGATAGTCGCAAATACTGATTTTTCATCTGCGAACAGGTCTTTGGTTATCTTGGTCGCCAAATAGATCGAATTATTGGCTCGCCACTACGATTGAGGCGTAAAAAAGCCCGCCGCGTGACGCGGTATGCGCGGCACCTGATGTGAGCTATCACGGCCATCCATGATAGAATTGCGGCCTTTTTAAGCCGGGCTCAAACACCGTGCAAAGCCAGTAAACCTACCGAGCATCTATGAGCGATCTAACCGAATTCACGCCAGACCAAGAGCAGATAGCCCTCAAGGATTACGCTGAAAGCGCCTACCTTAAATATTCGATGTACGTCATTCTTGATCGGGCGTTGCCGCACATTGGTGATGGCTTAAAACCGGTGCAACGCCGGATCATCTACGCCATGTCGGAGCTGGGGTTAAAGGCCAGCGCCAAGTACAAAAAATCCGCAAGAACCATTGGCGATGTTATTGGTAAGTTTCACCCGCATGGCGATAGCGCCTGTTATGAAGCGATGGTGTTGATGGCCCAGCCGTTTTCGTATCGGTATCCATTTGTCGATGGCCAGGGCAACTGGGGTTCGCCGGATGACCCCAAATCTTTTGCGGCGATGCGTTATACCGAATCGCGCTTAACACCTTACGCTGAGGTGTTACTCGGCGAGCTAGGCCAAGGCACGGTAGATTGGCAGCCCAACTTTGATGGCACATTACTGGAGCCACAAATGTTGCCAGCGCGTTTGCCGAATGTTTTGCTCAATGGCATTACCGGTATAGCCGTGGGTATGGCAACCGATATACCACCTCATAACCTGCGCGAAGTGACTAACGCGGCAATACACTTGTTGGATAACCCAAAGGCAGACCTGCAAACAATCGCTGAGTTTGTACCCGGGCCAGATTTCCCCACAGAAGCCGAGATCATCACGCCGGCAAAAGACCTTTCAGCTATTTACCAAACAGGTCGCGGTAGCTTTAAAATGCGCGCACTTTTTGAAATAGAAGAAGGCGATATCGTCATTACTGCTTTGCCGCACCAAGTTTCTGGTGCCAAAATTCTTGAACAAATTGCCGCGCAAATGCAGGCTAAAAAACTGCCATTGGTGAGTGATCTACGTGATGAATCTGACCACGAAAACCCAACTCGGTTAATCGTGGTTCCGCGCTCAAACCGGGTAAACGTGGATCAGTTGATGGCGCATTTATTTGCCACCACCGACCTTGAACGTAGCTACCGGGTTAATATGAATATGATTGGGATCGACGGCCTACCCAAGGTAAAGGGCTTGGTTCCGTTGTTGCTCGAATGGTTGACCTTTAGAACCCAAACCGTAACAAGGCGTTTGCAGCACCGCTTAGATAAACTGTTAGACCGACTGCATTTGCTCGATGGCCTGTTAATTGCGTTTCTAAATATTGACGAAGTGATCGAGATCATTCGCAATTTTGATAAACCGAAAATAGAACTGATCAAACGTTTTAACTTGAGTGATTTGCAGGCCGAAGCAATACTCGAATTAAAGCTACGTCATTTGGCAAAATTAGAAGAAATTAGAATTCGCGCTGAGCAAGAAGAGCTAGCCGCGGAACGAAAAACACTCGAAGGGTTACTTAAATCACCGGCAAAGTTAAAGAAACTTATTAAAAGCGAGCTGATTGAAGACGCCGCTAAATATGGGGATGACCGACGCTCGCCCATTGTGCAGCGCACCGAAGCAAAAGCACTAGCCGAAACAGACTTGGTGGGCGCTGAGCCAATCACCATTATTCTTTCCGAAAATGCATGGGTGCGAGCGGGAAAAGGCCACGAGGTAGATGCCAGAAAATTAAACTACCGTTCTGGCGATGCTTTTAAAATGGTTGGCAAAGGAAAAAGCAACCAACATGCGGTGTTCTTCGATACGGGTGGCCGTGCGTATACGTTACCAGCCCATAGTTTCCCCTCTGCTCGTAGCCTAGGCGAGCCGCTTAGTGGCCGGCTAAAAATGCCATCGGGTGTGGGTGTAGAGTCGGTAATACTGGCAGAACCCAGTCAATACTACCTACTAGCATCGGATGCCGCATACGGGTTTATAATAAAATTTGATCAGCTGGTAAGTAAAAACAGAAGTGGTAAAGCGATGCTTACTTTGCCAAAAAACTCTCGCATGATGCAGCCCATAGAAATTACCAATGTAGAAACCCAGCACCTGGTTGCGATTAGCAACCAAGGCCGCATGCTGGCCTTCCCACTAAAATTCTTGCCTGAACTAGGGCGCGGAAAAGGCAATAAAATTATTGGTATACCGCCCAGTAAAACGCCGAATCCCGAAGAGTTTTTGGTCGCGCTACATCTTTTTAACCCGGGCGATTCAGTGGTTGTTTATTCCGGAAAACGCCACCTTACGTTAAAACCATCTGACGTAGAGCATTACAGTGGTGAGCGAGGAAGGCGTGGTAGCAAATTGCCGCGTGGTTTCCAGAAAGTCGATAGAGTAGAAATTTCTCCAGGCAAACAAACCGGATTGGCGCTCAACTAGTTAGTATAAAATAGCTAGGCGCAACGAATTTTAAACCCAATATTTTTAGGGCCACTCGTTTGAACGAAATAATATTGATCAATATGTCCGGGCAAGATAAGCCCGGTCTTTCTGCAACGCTAATGAAAATATTAGCGGATTACGACGTTAATATTTTGGACATAGGTCAGGCGGTTATCCATGATACGTTGTCACTTGGGATACTAATTGAAGTGCCCAAAGGAGCAGGTTCTGCACCGGTACTAAAAGACATATTGTTTTGTGCTCATGAGCTAGATTTGGTGATTCGATTTACACCAATTGATACCGCAGATTATGAGGCTTGGGTCGACTTACAAGGTAAAAAACGCTTTATTGTTACCTTGTTGTCACGCCGGATTACCGCTGCGAAAATGGAAGCCGTAAGTAAAATTATAAGTTCGTACGACCTTAACATTGAAGATATAAAACGGTTGTCGGGCCGTGTTGCATTGGATGAAAATTATGACGAATCCAAAGCCTGTGTCGAGTTTATAATACGCGGCGAACTAGAAAGCTCAAAAGAAATACGAGCAGAGTTTATGGATATTTCTCAACGTTTTGATATTGATGTGGCGTTTCAAGAAGACAATATTTATCGGCGTAATAGAAGGTTAGTTGCCTTTGATATGGATTCAACCCTAATAGATATGGAAGTGATCGATGAGCTAGCCATTGAAGCGGGTGTTGGTGACCAAGTAGCAAAAATTACCGAGCTTGCGATGCAAGGAAAAATCGATTTCTCAGAAAGCTTTTCTCAAAGGCTTGGACTATTAAAAGGCCTTGACGAAAAAGCGCTTGAAAAGATCGCTGCAAGGATGTCACTCACCGAAGGCGCCGAGCAGTTGGTACACACCCTAAAAAAACTAGGTTATAAAACTGCAATTCTATCTGGCGGGTTCAATTACTTTGGCAAACATTTGCAACAAAAGCTCGGGATTGATTATGTTTTTGCAAATGAACTTGAAGTGATTGACGGGAAGGTAACCGGCGAAGTCTCCGGCCAAATAGTAGATGGAAACCGTAAAGCAGAACTGCTGCAACAACTGGCAACCAAAGAAGCGATTTCACTGGATCAGGTGATAGCCATTGGTGACGGTGCAAATGATTTGCCGATGCTGAGCATCGCTGGGCTTGGAGTAGCCTTTAGGGCAAAACCATTGGTAAAACAAAGCGCCGATCATTCGATATCAAACTTAGGCCTTGATGCCGTTTTATATTTAATAGGGCTTCGTGATCGAGATGAAGACCTGTTCTAACAGGTAATAAATAGCGCGGCGCGGTTGGGGTGCGGTAGGTGGCGATTTAATAGTTGCGAATATAGCGCGGTGATTTCGTCGTGTAGAACCCCCGCGCAAACTAAGCGCTAATTTTTATACCGCAATAATCTCTGAGCGCATGCTGTAGAGAATAAACAACATCTCTTGCTGCTCTCGCTCACCTACGCCATTTTCAGATAAAGCATCTAGCGCATCATCCAATACTGCAATAAATTCAATGGCAGATATGTTCATACCTTTATGAGTGGTGACCATATCTTCGCCGGTATAATCGGTTGGGCCACCGGTACCTGTGGACAGAAATTGCGCAACGGATACTTTAGCTGCATCGGCGTCCATTTGCGCGAACCGGGTGCCAATAACCGGGTTGTTGATATGATTGTCGACTAAAGAATTTGCAATGCGTTGCACGTTGTCTGGGCCGCCAAGTCTTTCATACAGAGATTGTGTCATTGGAATGTCCTGTAGTGGATAGGTGGTCATTGATAGTCGGTACATGACCATCGATCTATATCGGGTTGCGCTGAGAGTACCGCGTTTAGTCAAATCCAGTAAGGCCAATATTTGTACTCACTAGTACAATGACTGTACTGGATGTTATATGCTGATTGAGTGCAGTTATTTAACAGTAGCAGGACATACATTTTGGGAGATTCTTATGAGCAAGAAAGCGCAATACGGGCAGTATTGCCCGCTGGCAATGTCGGCGGAGTTTTTGTGCAATCGTTGGACGTTACTAGTAATACGCGAACTATTGTTTGGCTCTACGGGGTTTAACGAAATCAGTCGAGGTGTGCCACGGATGTCGCGCACGTTGTTATCGACCCGTTTGAAAGAACTGACCGATAGAGGCGTAGTTACCCGGCGCGAAAAAAGGGTAGGCGGGCAAGTGCACTATAGTCTAACGTCAGCAGGCTTGGCGCTTGGGCCGGTGGTATTCAGCATGGCCGAGTGGGGGCAAGAATGGTTAGAGGTTGAGCCCGCAGTACAAAATGTCGACGTTGGGTTCTTAATGTGGGATATCCACCGAAACGCCGTGTCGATGCCAGAACTGCCCAGTCCATTTATTGTAGAGTTTTATCTTAACAACGTGCCAGAAAACAAACGCACCCATTGGTTAGTATTTGAAGACGATGTCGTTGATCTTTGCCACATCGATCACGGGTTTAGCGTTCATGTACAAATTGAAGCGTCGATAGAAGATTTGACCAAGGCGTGGATGGGTTGGATTGATATGAGCGATGCTATAAACACCAATAAAATAATCTTCAAGGGCCCTGCTAAATATACGGATATTGCGATAACTTGGTTAGGTAGTAGTAGTGTTGCACACATTGCAAAACGTGTGGTGGCCGAACGGATATAAGAGGCATACGAGACCGAAACCTAGGGTTGGTTATGGGTGCGGCGGCTGAGTAAAACCTTAACTCGCGATAGTAACTCGGTTCTTTTTATCGGTTTCATTAGTTGGTTTTCATGCAGAGCTTGAGAGCCTTCGTTAATTTCAAACTCATCATCATAACCACTCATAAGTTGCACGATAATGTTGGGATCGTAACTTTCAATTTGATCAGCAAATTCATAACCGTTGGTTTCAGGCATTACGATATCGCTTAACACCAAGTCGATGGATTGATTCGATAAAATTCCCATCGCATCAAAAGCATTGGATGAACGATACACGCGGTAACCCTGCTCTCTCAGAATAATAGCGACAATTTCTAGCAGGGCAGGTTCATCATCAACGATCAAAATTGATTCTGAATTTGACTGATAATGTTCTGAAGAAACTAAAGACTGGTCATAAGGGTTTAGTTGTTCTGAATCGGATTTTGGAAAATAGAGCGAAAATACAGAACCAATCTTAAGTTTTGACTCTACGTGAATGGAACCTTTGCTTCGTTCCATAAAACTGCTTACTTGAGAAAGCCCGAGGCCAGTTCCAGCGTCACCTTTGGTCGAATAAAAAGGGTCAAATATTTTTTGCTGGGTTTCAATATCCATCCCAGATCCGGTGTCTGAAACCGTAACCACTACGTATTCTCCGCGCTCTAATTGAAGGCTATTGCTTAAGGCTTCGTCCACGCGCTGCGCACGCGTCTTAATAGAAAGTGTTCCACCCCTTGGCATCGCGTGCATTGCATTGATGCAGATATTAAGTAGCGCATCTTCAAAATCACCAATATTAATTTCGACGAGCTGAATGCCTGCGCTGAATACAATTTTTAGTTGTATGCGGGAAGTTAACGTCTTAGCTAGAAGATCTTGTTGCGCTGAAATCAGCTCGTTAATATTAGCGGTTTCGGATTCAGTTGGTTTCTGACGCGAATACGCGAGGAGTTTTTTAGTTAAATTTGCGCCGCGTTCTGCGGCATACTGAATTTGTTGCAGATATCCTAAATGTACTTCATTAGAAGATAACACCGGGGTTAGGATTTCACTGTAGCCAAGAATCACCCCCAACATATTGTTGTAATCATGCGCGATACCGCCAGTAAGTTTTCCCAGCGCATCCATTTTTTGGCTTCGCTGCAACATCGAAAGTTGCAAGTTTTGTTGAGTCAAATCTCTTGCTGATGCAACAAACCTTGCTTCGCCGGATGACGTTTCTGGAAGTCTAGCTACCGAAATATAAATCGGAAAGGCTTCGCCGGATTTACGCCGAGCATTAATATTTATACCGAGCGTATTGGTGATTGAATTCGCCGCCGGCTGAAAATAATCCGATGCGTTTGCAGCTAATTTTGGATCTTTAATATCGACCCAGCTTGTAAGAATTTGTCCAATTATATCTTGGTGTAGGTATCCAAACATATCGCATGCAGAACGGTTACAACGAATAATTTCGTATTGGTCGTTGTAAGTAATGACAGCGTCGGCCAGGTTATCGAGTATAAGTGTTTGTAATTGCTCTTCCTTTTTAAGTGATTTTTCACGCTGCAGTAATGTATCTTGCGTGGCTTGCAAATCAGTAATGAGCAAGTTGTTAGAAAGTGCAACGGCGGCCTGGGCGGTTACCGTTTGTAATAGGGGGAGCTGCTCGTGTTGAAACACGTTTTGAATGAGTGAGTTTTCTAAATAAATTACCCCGAGTGTGCTGCCCTGCACTAATAATGGCAATGCAAGGACAGATTGTAGTTGGTAGCGTTGTACGGCGGGAGAATGGGTGAAATCACCGCTTTCTAGGGCGTTATTTAGTAGTACTGTTGAGCGGCTTCTAATTGCAAAGCGCACTATGTCTGCACATATATATTCGGTATTACTGACTTGTTGATTCAGATGATTAATATGTATGCCCGCATCCTTTATACCGTGAAGGTTAACTTCAAGTTGCCCTTCCATTACCCCAATAATGTAACCATTTTTTGCCCCAATGCTAGTCATAATGTTGGTAAGTACTTTTTCTAATAATGTTTTGTAGTTGCGTTCATTCATGAAGCTTTCAGTGGCTTCAATAAGGTACAAGCGTTCATGCTCTTGTTCCTTTCTTTTTTGTATTTCGTTGAAATCACTGTGTGGTGAAACCTGTAATGGATACTTATCCGTTAGCATATCGACGAACAGATCAGCATGGCACTTTTGATATAACCGTATTGCCTCAGTGATGTGAAAGTGGCTACTGTAATGTGAGTGTTGTTGAAGTGCATGGCCAAGACGCTCATAAGCATGGGCTTCAAAAAAGTGATAACTGTGTTCGTGAGCACTGTCTATCGCACGCCAGTAGGCCTTTCGGATTTCATCGAGGTCTGGGCTTCTTTGAGCTACGGTTTCAGCTTCCATAAATGTTAAGTACGGCCGAAGTACAGGCCCATATTTGGCCCATGTTTTGACTTGTTCTAGGTGTGCGCTTTCTTGAGGGTAACTGTTTGTTTTTAGTCCAACTAGGTATCTATAAACAACCCAAAGGCGATCAACAATGGTACCTTGGATCGCAACTAAATAGGGCTCGGCTGCGAGTAAATCAAGTTTAGCCTGCTGGTATTCTCCAGCATGGTATTTGAGTCGGGCGCAGAAAAAGTAGTAGTTAAATAACGCTGCTATGTGCTGTTGGTCATGCCATTGTTGTAGTTGTTGTTCGACATGCTCTTTATGGCCAGTAGGTAGAACTCCCCACAGAGGCATCAGCGCGGATTCTATGGCACGGCAAATTTCTAACGGTAAAGAAATTTCGTATCGGTCACAGTATTCAATGCCCTTCGTAATTTGATGTCTGAGTTGTTGTATGTCGGCGGCTTGGGTGAACTGTAACCAGATTAATGGCATATACGATAAGCCGGTGTAGTTTACCTCTCCAGCTCGTATTCCATTTTTTATGTTGCTTCGGCATAAAGCCTGTAGTTCATCAATCGGTTGACGGTGATGTACTGATAACCATAAACACTGCGCGACAGCTCGTATTGAGGAAAACTCGTATGGATGCTGCGCCGCCTCTTGAAGCACTACGCGTTCGAATTTCTGGCTGAATTCATATTGTCCTTCAAAATGAAAGTAGATTGAAATGGCACCTAAGGAAAAACAAGTACTGCTTGTTTTTCCTCGTTTTAATGCAAGAACGATGCTGCGCATACTAGCTAAAAAATATAGGTTTACCCGGCCAGATAAAAAATAAGGTGGTAGCAATTCTGCGTAAAGAGAAAGCTCTACGATAACCGACTGTTCTGTGGTTATCGGTAACTTTTCATATAGGGCGGGGCAGTCTGGATCAGTTAATATTTTAAGATGTTCGGTAATTTCTGCGGTGATCTGTTCTTCTGTTTCGGGTAATGGGTTGTGCAATAACGCGCAGCATTTGGTTGCCAATGCCATGGAGCCTTCAATATCGCCCAACGAACTAATGGCAACGGTTTGAGTCAATAAACATTGCGCACGGTCGAGATCATTTTTTGCGTGTTTTAAGGCGGTGTCAATGGTCTTGGTTGACCGAATTTGGTCGCCAACCAATAATGCCGAACGGCTATAATTTTGGTGCAGTGCTAGCATGAAGTCGTAGTTTTTATCCCACTCGGAGCGGTCGGTTAGTATGACCGCTTCACTAAAATAATAATCCGCTGAGGCGTGAGCCAAGGCTACTAAAGCAGCGTCGCCGGCTAATTGATTATAGGTGGCTTCTTCAAATCGTTGCTCTTCGCTGTTTTGATTATCGCGGCAGTTATACAGGTGTTCGGCAATAAAATAGAGTCGCTGAGTTTGGTCTTTAGTCGAAGAAAGTTGTTTTTCTTGTTGGTATTGTTGTATGGCTCTGTCGGCGATTTTTCGGTGTAGGTGTTTTGCTGTGTTTTCGTTGTGAAGAGTAGATGCCGCGCGTTGAATTTGGTCATGAGAAAAATAAATTTGAGGGCTGTCTTGTATTAAAACCCGGTTCGATAAGGCTTCAGATAACTGTAATAAGAGTTCTACTAACGGTAAATCAAGTAGGGCAGCTAAATCAGCGGTTAAAAACCGACTACCTAGTAATGCCGCAGAAGCTAAAATGTGTTGAGAGTTCTCCGAAAGCCTAGCCAGTTTTGCGTTAAATAAAGCGAGGTAACCAATGGGTAATTGCAGTTTATTTAGAGTCTCTTGTCGCCAATGCCAGCAGGCATCGTCACCGTAATACATACCACCATTATGATGTAACCACCGTAGGCTTTCATTCACCAAGAGCGGGTTTCCGCCTGACGTTGGGTATAACATTTCGGTTATTTTAGCGGTGGCTAATGTCGAGCTAGATAAAATATACGCCATCATTTCATTAATGACTGGTTTGGTTAGCTCGGCAAGAACAATGTTAACTGTAGCGATTGAAGATTCGGTTATAGATTGCTGGGTCTGGCGAATACGATGCTGCGCTGCTACCTCGTTGTCGCGGTAGGCCAGAATCAGAAATAAATACGGATGACTGTCGGGATTAGAGGTGATTTGGTCTAATAAATCTAAGGTTGCGTCGTCGCACCATTGAAGGTCGTCAATGAACAGTACCAAAGGATGTTTATTTGTGGCCAGGCGCATCATAAAACGACAAAACAGATCGTTAAAACGATTGCGAGCTTCCATCGGCGGAAGCGGGTTTACTTCGGGTTGGGTTCCAATCAGTAATTGCAGTTCTGGGATTACGTTTATTAGTAAACTACCATTAATACCCACGACATCTGAAATGGATTTACGCCATGCATCGAGTTGCTGTGTGGGTTCTGTAAGAATATTTCGGATCAGTTTGCCGATCGATTCCGTGAAAGTAGCGTAAGGTTGGTGCTTTGAAAACTGATTATATTTTCCCGATGCGAACAGGCCGCTGCGCACTAAAATGGCAACTTCTAACTCCTGTACCAAACGTGATTTACCGATTCCGGATAAACCCGTGACGTAGGCTACGCCAAGCTTGCCTGAGCACACATCTTGGTATAAATCTAACAGTGCGGTTTTTTCATTTTCGCGGCCCATCATGATGGAAGGTATGACGATTTCATTGCTGATGTCTGCGCGTTTTAACGGGAATGGCGCTAGGTTGCCATTCGCTAACTGCGTTAAGCAGGTGTTCAGGTCTTGCTTTAAGCCGGCTGCGGTTTGGTAGCGTTGTTCGGTTTGTTTTTCAAGTAGTACTGAAATAATTTGGCTCAAAGCAGCCGGGCAGTTTGTTTGTGCGTGCTCAAGTTTGGCGGGTATTTCAGCCAAAAGAGAATGGATCATTTGTTGCGGGCTAGAGGTGGTAAACGGCGGGTGCCCGGCAAGACAGTGGTACAGCACAGAACCAACGGAGTAGAGATCGCTTCGGTAGTCGACGTTGGCGCAGACCAGCGCGCATTGTTCTGGCGACTGATACGCTAATGATGATTTGCAGTAGCGCTTGTCTGGAGTAAGGCGGCTAAGTTGTTGGGGTGAGATGACGGTTAAGTCATCGACTAGGGTTACTTGTTGTGAGCTTGAACAATAGTGGATGTTACTGGGTTTTATGCCCTGGTGGATCCAGGTTTTTTTGTGTCTTTGCTCAAGGTTTTCACATAAAGAAATGCCAATTTGTAGCACTTGTTTAAGCTCTAGTGGCGGGCTGTTGTTTAGTTGGTCGCTAAGCGTAGGGAATGTATTGAAGGGGTATATCAGCGTTAGTTTGTCGTCGTGTACGCTGAGCTCTGGAATGGCTAAATCGTCAATATTAAGCGTTGCCAAGTAACCGATCTGTTGCTGCAGATAACGCTTCATTTCAGCATCATCAAAGGGTGCTTTTATCACTTTTACGCGAAGCAGTGTGTCTTGGTCTTGCTCGCGGTGAGCAAGGTAACTATCGGCGTAAAAGTTTGTGCCGATCCTTTTTTGAAATACCAGTGTCATTGAATACCCTCCAGGAATGACTACAGGGTGCGATGGCTGTTATTGAGTGATGACTTTCAGTCAACGCATGTTGGCGATGTAGCATTCTTTTTGATCAGTTTAGGGGGCAGGGACTATTGGAGCAACTAGGTATTTCTTTTCGAAGTCGTTGGGTGGAATAGGCCTAGAAAAATAGTAACCTTGTATACGGTCGAATTGTAATTTGCGACACAGGTCTAACTGTTGTTTGGTTTCGACGCCTTCCGCTACTACCTCTAACCCGAGTATTTTGGCAAAGGCATTAATGGCTTTTAGGTAAAGCGCGCCGTCTTCGCTGTCTGAGATAGACTGAATAAATGTTTTGTCTATTTTAAGCACTTGAAAAGGGTAGTTTTTTAGTTGTAACAATGATGAATAACCTGTGCCAAAGTCATCCATCGCAAGGGTAATTCCGCTCTTCGCCAGCTCCTGTAAAAGCGCGGTGCTGACCTCGATATTTTTTGTGACTGCGCTTTCTGTTAATTCTAATTCGAGGCACTGGTTCGGTATATCGTATTTCTCCATGATTTTTTTAATATTATCGACCAGCTCATCTTGGCTTAATTGTAAGGCTGACAAATTGACCGATATCGAAAGGTTAAGATCCACTGCGTTGAATGTGTTACGCCAGTGTTGAAACTGTTTACAAGAGGTTTCTAATACCCATGCGCCGATATTATTGATGAGCCCAAGGTCTTCTGCAATGGGAATGAAGTTGTCGGGGGCAATTAAACCTCTGGTCGGGTGAATCCACCGAATAAGCGCTTCTACGCCGGTAACTTGGTCGTTGTCCATGCTAATTTGAGGTTGGTAATACAGTATAAATTCGTCACGTGAAAGCGCACCGCGCAGGTCGTTTTCGAGCTCTATGCGGCATTGAATTTTTTCGTGCAGGGCTTTCGAATAAAGGTGAGCTTGATTGCGGCCCTCGTCTTTTGCTCGGTACAGTGCAACGTCTGCACATTTCATTAATTGTATGGGGTCGCTGGCGCAATCTGGAAAGCTCGCAATACCCATGCTGGCAGATACGGAAATTACATGGCCTTCAATACAAATAGGCTTTTGTAGCACCTGTATAACTCGTTGGGAAAAACGGCGCACTAGTTCAATATCTTCGAGGCTGTGGATCAAAATCGCAAATTCATCTCCGCCTAGTCGACACAAAATGTCGCCATCACGTACTTGAGATTTTATCCGTTGAGCGACTTCTTTTAAGAGTTCATCGCCTACTGCATGGCCGAGTGTATCGTTAACATCTTTGAATTTATCCAAGTCCAGTATGACCAAAGCAAGGCCGGTATTTTGGCGTGCAGACAATGGCAATGCATGGCGCAGAGCCTGTTCAAAAATATAGCGGTTGGCCAGGCCGGTGAGCGCGTCGACCTCGGCCAAATAACGTAGCTGCTCTCGGCTTTCACGTAACTCTTGTTCTATTTTATGACGTTCACTGGCGTGCATAATCGAACGAATCAACCGTGAGGCAGTGACTTCGCTTTTGTTAATAAAGTCTTGCGCACCTTTTTCTATGCATCTAATAGCGAGGGCGTCATCGTTACTGTGGCTAAGAATCACTACCGGCGTATTACAATTTGAGCCGGCTCGAAGGGTGATTAAAAACTCAAGCCCGTTCATGGTAGGTAATTGGTAGTCGAGCAGAATAAGGTCAAACTGGCCTTGCAGCGCCAGGGCAAGGCCGTCTTCTGCCGTGCTGGCTTCAGTGACTGCTATATGTTGACCAGATTGCTGAAGATTACGCTTCGCGTTCATGCGGTCAACAATATCATCGTCAATGAGCAGGAGCTTCATGGTAGGAGGCTCTGCCTTTATGGGGTATTCGTTACTCATCAGTGGGCATCTCTACTAAGCGCCAGTAGTGATCTAACAATTGCATCAGTTCTCCAAAATCGGTGTCGAGTTTGGTTTTTACCACGTAACCTGCAATGTGTTCGTTGTAAGCGGCGACTTTGTCTATGTCGTCGTCCGATGTCGTCAATACAAATACGATGGTTCGGGTGAGTAACGGGTCTTCACGAATGATTTTTAACATTTCAATACCGCTCATACGCGGCATGTTGAGGTCTAGCAGCACTAAATAGGGGTGGTCAGCGGGTTTTGCACGAAGCATTTCTAGCCCTTCAATGCCATCGCGGGCACGTAAAAACGGGTTGGCCAGCTTCATTTTGTTGAGCGCTCGTTCTACGCCCATGGCGTCTACGTCATCGTCCTCAACCAGTAAAATAGAAACTGTTTTGTATTGGTCAATGGTCATCGGTAAGCATCCTCAAAGTGGGTTCTGAAGGCCAGGTAAAGCGCATGGTGGTGCCTTTAATGCCGTCTGATTCAACGGTGATTCGGCAGTGATAGGTATCAAGTAATTTTTTAATGATGGCTAATCCCATACCGCTACCCTCAACTTCATCCCGCGGTTTTAGGGTTTGGAATATGCCAAAAATCCTTTCGTGATGCTCCGGCAAGATGCCGGCCCCGTCGTCAGTTACCGCAAACTCGTAGCCGGTATCGGTGGTTATGGCGGTGACGCGGAGGGTTCCGGTATCGTTCGGGTGATGCTTAATCGCGTTGTTGATTAGGTTCCTAAGGACTTGTTCGAGTGGAACAAATAACGTTGTGATAGCCGATAGTTTGATGTCGCAGTGCAGCGAAAATCCTAGCGGTGGATTGAGCAATTGATAGAGATCGGTGACGGTTGCTGCTAGACCAATCGTCTTGAAGTCACCGTGTTTGCGGCCTACCCTTGAGAATGCCAGTAAATCGTTGAGCAGTTGTTCAAGCCTGCGTGTACGGCTGTGCATTAAAGCTATGTATTCGCGGGTTTGGTCTTTGATGTCGTCTTTGATGTCGTCTTCAATCCAGCTAGCCAGCTGCATGATGCCTCTTAGCGGTGCCTTTAAATCGTGGGAGGCCACATAGGCAAAATCGTTCAGTTCTTTGTTGCTTCGCTCCAATTCTACGGTGTATTTGTTTAGAGCTTGTTGGGTACGTTCGCGGGCTTCGACTTCAGACTGTTTTTGTTGGTAGGTGTGGATGTAATCCATTAATAGGCCAAGGAAGGGTACTGCGTAAGCAAATATTTTTAGAAAATGGGCAATGTTGAAATGCTGGTCAAATAACGCGGTGGAGCCAAAGGCCATATGCATTTCGACCATGACTTCGGGGATCATCGCAATGACTAGCGCATGAGCAAACACACTGGGGTTACGGCGGTAAAAATAAGGGAACAAAAATAGGCCGGAAACCAGGTACAGCACTAGGGGTACGACATCGTAAGGTCGTGTGATGATGTTGTCTGGAAACTGAGTTTGAGGCAGCGAGTCGCTAAGTGCGCAATAGGAAATGATTCCGTACGCCACGACCGCCGTGCCAATAAACGACAGTCCCAGTACCTTAAAGTCGGCTTTGCCGGTGATATCACCCGAGCGAGACAATAAAAGCATGACCCCACCAATGAGTATCAGGGCATTAAATACCCGGCATATGGCCCATGTGAAAGGTACAAGGTCTCGGTTGTCGGCAACTGCTTCAATTAACCTGTCCGCAGCAAGTGTGTGAAAAGCATCCATACAGCCGGCCAAAAACAAGGCTGCGCCGATAATAAGAGTGGTTAGGTTCTTCGAGATGAAGTAGTGACTAGCGGCTAGAAATACCGTCATTATGGCTATGCAAAAGGCCGTCCATTCTAAAATGGTGTGGGTGAAGGCACCCGATAACCGCGCAAAGTACAGATCAAGTTGTTGGTGTTCAGCTAGCCCAGCTAGTTGTTGTAGATCAACGGGTTTGCTTGATGAGGCTAAATTCACCCCCATCAAGGTTAGCAAGTAAGGGATAAAGCAAATCGCGAGTACCGTATACAAAAAATACGGCGGCATTTTAAGGCTCGTGTTCGTTGCGTTGATGGCTGGCGAGTTGGTCGCTATATCCATGCTTAGTCCTGAAACTAGAAGTTGGCCACGGGGCCCTTGGTTGGGGCGTTCAACCTGTTCGGCAATGATACGTTTGCCTATTTTTCTTGTGGTTCAATTGAAAATATAGCTGTTATTTTGAGCTTTGCTTGAAAAACAAAATACAGTTATAAGCCATAGCGATGGTGTCCCGTAAAAGGTTTGTAATGAATGCAAAATACGCGAACGTTGCTACGGTGAGCCGCGCAGAGCCCGCAACCGGAGGCGACCGTTAGAAGCAAAGAATCCGAAATTTTTAGTTTTGAACTATAGTGTTGTTATTCGTCGGCCTTTGAGTTGGGTGAACAATGCAGAGGCGGCTAATTATCATTGATGACTTTTGGACCTGCCGAGGATTCATATTTGAAAAATGATCAGGGATTTGATCTCGCCGCTGCTGCATATATTGAGTTTGCGATCCCGAGCGCGGCAATTATCTCAATACACTCGGCTCAACGGGTGCACCCTCCTACTGTTATATCTCACATTCAATGTTCCGTGTTGCATCGTGTTGATGATCCGAAAAGGATCACACTATGAATATTAGAAATCAGCTCATTATATTTTCGTTTCTAATTACAGTGCTATCTATCAGCGCCGTCACTTTATTTGTGGCTAATAGTATTGGCACATTAATCCCGGTAGGGCTCGATGGGGCTGCGCCTGCGTTTGATGTCGCCGAGTTACTTTCGGTGGAGTTCATAGGCATTGGTTTGGGTGTAATGGCGGTTTCAATGTTGCTGGCTGCGTTGTTTTCGCGCCGCTTGACCAAACCGTTGTTATCGCTGGGCGAAACCATGCAAGAATTATACGGTGGTAATTTCGAGAGCCACTCAGAGATCGCGCCGTCAGATGAATTTGGAGCGCTCAAACGTTCGCTCTATGACATCAAAGTTAAATTTGATCGGCTGTCACTCGACTTAACCCAGAGAAACATGCTGCTTGAGCAACATGTACTCGTTTCGGTCACTAACCTAGATGGAACCATTAGTTACGCTAACCAGCGCTTTGCCGAACTCAGTGGTTACAGCGCAAAAGAGATGGTTGGGCTGAATCACCGTGTTTTAAATTCTGGTGAACAGCCTCAAGACTACTGGAAAGAAATGTACGCAACGATTGCTGCGGGGGATGTCTGGAGTGATGAAATTCAAAATTGCTCCAAAACTGCAGAACGTTTCTGGGTCGAAACAACAGTAGTGCCGATTGTTAATACTAAAGGTGGTGCCACCAACTATATTGCGATCAGCACAGATATTACCGCACGTAAAAAAGCTGAATCTGAACTGATATCAGCACGAAAATCAGCAGAAGACAGCGACCACGCAAAACTCGAATTTCTCGCAAGAATGAGCCATGAAATACGAACGCCGATTAATGGTGTGATTGGCCTAACGCAGCTGGCTTTAGGAACAAAATTAAGCCCGCAACAACGTGACTACGTTTCTAAAATAGGACGTTCCTCTGAAACCTTGAGAGACATCATTAACGATATCCTCGACTTTTCTAAAATAGAAGCCAAAAAAGTAGTATTGGAAGT
>JAESUM010000017.1 GCA_016763075.1 Pseudomonadales bacterium | reverse complement strand
TGCTGAATTATTTGAAGAGAGTCTATTAACGGTCGAAATGACCCCCGGTGCAATTGTTACCGGTATCGTCGTTGATATTGATTCCGAATGGGTTACCGTTCACGCAGGATTAAAATCTGAGGGTGTAATTCCTCGATTGCATTTCCTTGATGATGACGGCGAATTCAAGCTTGAGATTGGCGACGAAGTTAACGTTGCCCTTGAAGCTGTAGAAGATGGCATGGGTGCAACCCGTTTGTCTCGTGAAAAAGCACGACGTGCCGAAGCTTGGACTGAGCTAGAAAAAGCTCAGGAAGAAGAAGAAATAGTACAAGGTATTATCAGCGGTAAAGTCAAAGGTGGTTTCACTGTAGACGTTCGCACCATCCGTGCATTCCTACCGGGTTCACTGGTAGATATCCGGCCTGTAAAAGATACCACTCACCTTGAAGGCCAGGTTCTGGACTTTAAAGTCATCAAGCTTGATCAAAAACGAAACAACGTTGTTGTATCTCGACGTGCAGTACTTGAAGCAGCTAACAGTGTTGAACGTGAAGCACTGCTAGAAACACTGACCGATGGCGTAACTATTAAAGGTATTGTTAAAAACCTTACTGATTACGGCGCATTTATCGATCTTGGTGGTGTTGATGGTCTATTGCATATCACTGATATGGCGTGGAAACGCATCAAGCACCCAAGCGAATTGCTGAGTGTTGGTGACGAAATCGACGTTAAGGTTCTGAAATACGACAAAGAGAAAACTCGTGTTTCATTAGGTCTCAAACAGCTTGGTGAAGATCCTTGGGTTTCCATCAAAAACCGTTACCCAATCAACAGCCGCGTACAAGCTAAGGTGACTAACCTTACTGACTACGGGTGCTTCGCTGAACTTGAAGAAGGCATTGAAGGCCTGGTTCACGTTTCCGAAATGGATTGGACCAACAAGAACGTACATCCTTCTAAGATCGTACAAGTAGGCGATGAAGTTGAAGTGATGGTTCTGGATATCGATGCAGATCGTCGTCGTATTTCACTGGGTATTAAGCAATGTATTGCTAACCCATGGGATTCATTCGGTGAGAAGTATCAGAAGAGCGACAAAGTTTCAGGCGTTATCAAATCGATTACTGATTTTGGTATCTTCATTGGCTTGGAAGGCGGCATTGACGGACTGATTCACTTGTCTGATATTTCTTGGAACGAAACCGGCGAAGATGCGGTTCGTGACTTTAAGAAAGGCGATGAAATCGATACATTGGTACTGTCTATTGATCCAGAGCGTGAGCGTATTTCGCTTGGAATCAAGCAACTGATAAGCGATCCTTTCGGTGAATTTGTTGCCGAAAACGACAAAGGTACCGTGGTTAAAGGTACTGTGCTAGAAGTTGACGAAGCTGGTTTGGTTGTAACATTGGCCGACGAAGTGACGGGTTATATGAAAGCCGGCGATATCAGCTCAGAGAAAGTTACTGATGCGCGAACAGCGTTTTCTGTAGGCGATGCTGTTGAAGCAGGTATATTCCAAATCGACAGAAAGAACCGTACCATTTCGCTTTCAATTCGGGCGAAAGATGCCGCTGAAGAGAAAGCTGCCGTTAAAGATCACAAGAAGGCGCAGGCTGAGCAAGAAGCACCTGCAACGACTATTGGTGATCTGATCAAAGCGCAAATGGGTAGTTCTGAGGACTAAACTGTCGGTATTTAATGGATTAGAGCTGGGATGATGTTAAAGGGCATTTTATTTATAGATCATGTTACGTGCGACCGGATGAGTGTTATCGGGTGGTCATGTGACTAAATCTGAATTGATAGAGAAAATCGCCGAGCAGCAACCTCAGCTCTCATTAAAAGATATTGAATTGGCAGTTAAAGCTATATTGGAACAAATGGCCGATGTGCTAGCGACAGGCCGCCGAATTGAAGTACGTGGATTCGGCAGTTTTTCACTGCATTACCGTTCACCTCGAACGGGTCGTAACCCAAAATCTGGTGATCCAGTGCGGCTCCAGGGGAAGCATGTTCCCCATTTTAAACCAGGAAAAGATCTGCGAGAACGCGTAAATAGCAGCATTGATAGTGATAAGTAGTTCATCTCTATTTACGCTGGTCTAGACCTGTAGAATGATTAAAAAGCGGTATAGTGTTGAGCTATATCGCTTTTTTTTTGTAAAATTATAATAAACCGACCTTATATAGGTATGTAACGTAATAGGTGTGTACCGTGAAGAATCTGAAGTCGTTGATTGGGTTTCTATTGATGATGCCAATTGTTTTGGGCGTTGTTTTTGTAGTCATCGATAACCCGCAAACAGTAAGCGTTCAGTTGATTGGGGTTTCCTTTGGAGTACAGTCGGTCGGTACATGGGTAGTGCTGAGTTTTGTTGTTGGTGGTGTTGCTGGCTTATGTGCCGCGTCCGCCGTTGTGATTCGCTTGAAAGCTCGTCTTCTACGCTTGGAAAGAAAATTAGCATAGAAAGAAAATAAGATTACAAAACAAACAAATAATTAATCGGAAAATGAAACGTGTCCGAATTTACAGGTAACGCAAGCCTATGATTTCTTTGCAGGATCTATTCATTCTTATATTGTTTGTAGCTGCATTGGCCATTGGTTGGTTGCTAGGTAGCCGTGAGCGTAAAAAAACAGAGCGTGCTAATGGCTCTGAGCCTGTATATTTTGCTGGGTTAAATTATCTGTTGAAAGAAGAGACCCACGAGGCAATTGACTCATTAGTTTCTGTACTCGAACACGGCACAGATTCAATGGATGCTCATTTGGTGTTAGCGCATATGTTGCGGCGCAGAGGAGACGTAGAGCGAGCGATTCAAATCCACCAAAAGCTATTGGCCAATCCAGCGTTAACCCCAGTTGAAATAAACCGGATTAATTTGGAGCTGGCTCGGGATTATACCTCTGTTGGTTTGTATGACCGAGCTGAAAGCCTGTTATTAAAGGAGCTTGAATCCGAAGCCGGCGACAAAAAAGCGAGTTTTGAGTACCTGCTGGAGATCTACCAAGAAACCAAAGAATGGGCGCGAGCGATTGAGGTGTCTGAACGAATAATTGGCCGTAGCGGTACTTTTTGGCGCAACCTGTGGCCACGGCCAAAATACTTAGAGCGGCGACTTAAGCAATCTGTGGCGCATTTTCACTGTGAATTAGCAGTAGAGAAGCTGGCGTCAGCTGAAGTTAGAGCCGCAAAAAAACACCTAAAAAGAGCGCTGAGTGTCGACAGCCAATCGGTAAGGGCTAACCTGCAGCTTGCACAGCTATTTATGGATGGGCGCGAATACCAAGCTGCTCTGAAGTGTCTCGACGTGGTGCGAGCGCAGGACGCTGCGCTGTTTCCTGAAGCCTTGCCGTTAATCGTTACATGCTACAAACAACTAAGTGATGAAAAAGGCTTGTTTGATTACCTGACGAAAGCAATGTTAGAGCTTCCATCCAGTGCGGTTGCAATACTACTGGCACAAATTATTACCGATCAAGATGGTGTTGATGCCGGTATTCGCTTCTTTGTTAATGAGCGTGATGTACGCTCCCTACGAGAACTGGAGCCTTTATTGACATTAATGGCTCAGGATGGTGATGCGGCGATCTCTTGCGTTCACGAGGCCGTGAGTGCTTTGTTTCAAAGGTCTCATAGCTATCGCTGCGATAACTGTGGTTTCGCTGGTGAAAGCCTTCATTGGCAGTGTCCAAGTTGTAAAGAGTGGGGCGCTATTAAGCCGAGCTTCGAGCTAGACGCGGCTCTTAAAACAACGACAAGTGAGCTTCAAGCGTAAGCAATAATATCGACAACGTTGACGGCGCACTGGGTTTCTAGCCATAATCGAGTGCGCTTGGATAACTGTTCAAGTGTACTGTCGGGAGTAGGAACTCCCTTAAGGATCAACATAAACAAGGAGTTTTATATGGATATCGTAACAAAACAATACTTCAGTTTTTCGGCTCAGTGGCTGCGCTCGGTCGCTACGGTAGTGGCCATGTTAGGTTTGTTGGCCGTGTTACCTACACCCGCACAAGCAGCACCTGTGACGGTTAACATCAACACAGCCACCGCAAGCGAACTTTCGGCTGAATTATTAGGAATAGGTGATGCGAAATCTATCGCTATCGTAAAATACCGAGAATCGATGGGGGGATTTAAACTACCCAAAGACATTACGCTGGTTAAAGGCATTGGTGATGTTATTTTCGAAAAGAACCAACATCGCATCGTTGTAAAGTGATTCGAACATTTCTTTAAAGTATGTCACCCACAACCTGAGCAACCTTGCTCAGGTTGCGCTATACCTTCAGTCTGACCGGCTAAGTCTTGAACTAAGTTGAAACTGTTTTGCTTCTACTGAGGCTGTTGTATAAACTTGCGCCTTTTTGCTGCTCTTAACCTGTTTTGGTGCTCCTAGTGACTGAATTCCCGACTGAAAAACTCCGTAATATTGCGATTATTGCTCACGTTGACCATGGGAAAACCACCCTTGTCGACGAATTGCTTGGACAATCTGGTACTTTAAAGAAAACCGGCGGTGACGTTGAGCGGGTCATGGACTCCAACGACCTCGAAAAAGAGCGCGGCATTACCATTTTATCCAAGACCACTGCGGTTAATTGGAATGGCTACCGTATCAATATTGTAGATACCCCAGGCCACGCAGATTTTGGTGGTGAAGTAGAACGGATTCTGTCCATGGTTGACTCAGTACTTTTGCTGGTCGATGCGGTTGAAGGCCCGATGCCTCAAACTCGTTTTGTTACAGAAAAAGCATTTGCTCAAGGCCTTAACCCTGTTGTAGTCATTAACAAAGTTGACCGCCATGGCGCACGCCCTGACTGGGTTGTCGATCAAGTGTTTGATCTATTTGATAACCTTGGCGCAACCGATGAACAGCTTGATTTTCCAATTGTGTATGCATCAGCCATTCAAGGTATCTCAGGCCTTGATCACGAAGATATGCAAAAAGATATGACGCCTCTATTTCAAACCATCATTGATAAGGTAGAGCCGCCAAAGGTTGACCCTGATGGTCCTTTCCAAATGCAGATTACCACACTGGATTACTCCAGTTATGTGGGCATTATTGGTATTGGTCGAATTACTCAAGGGCGTGTTAGCACCAACACCCCTGTTGTGGTTTTGAATGACGACGGCAACCAGCGTAAAGGCCGTGTACTAAAAATTATGGGTCACCTTGGTTTAGAACGTATCGATGTTGAAGGCGCTTCAGCGGGCGATATCGTATGTGTTACCGGTCTTGATCCGCTGAGTATCTCCGATACTCTTTGCGACCCAGATCACCCCGTTGCACTGCCGCCATTAACCGTTGATGAGCCAACCGTTACCATGCAGTTTATGGTTAACTCGTCGCCGTTCTCTGGAAAGGATGGTAAATACGTAACTTCTCGAAATATTCGTGACCGCCTTGACCGAGAGTTGATTCACAACGTTGCATTACGAGTAGCCGATACAGAGAACCCGGATTGCTTCCGCGTTTCTGGACGCGGCGAACTACATTTAGGTATTTTGCTAGAAACCATGCGACGAGAAGGGTTTGAGTTGGCGGTTTCTCAGCCAGAAGTGATCATTCAAGAAATCGATGGGGTGATGCAAGAGCCATTCGAAGACCTGGTTATCGATGTTAATGAAGAGCACCAAGGTTCAGTGATTGAAGCGCTGGGTAGTCGTCGTGGTGAACTAACAGACATGAGCGCCGACGGCAAAGGCCGTATTCGAATTGCGTACATCATACCTTCGCGTAGCTTGATTGGCTTTCGAACTGAATTCATCACCATGACATCCGGTACAGGTACCATTAACCACAACTTCTCACACTATGGGCCTGCAGCGACCGATGCATCCTTGGGTCGTAAAAATGGCGTGCTGATCTCAAACGGAGTAGGGAAGTCCTCTGGTTTTGCACTGTTTAACCTACAAGCTCGTGGCCGAATGATTATTGGCCCTGGCGAAGAAATCTACGAAGGCATGGTGATCGGTATTCACTCACGTGATAACGATTTAACCGTAAACGCCTTGAAAGGCAAACAGCTCACCAACGTGCGTGCTTCCGGTACGGATGAAAATATCGTGCTGACTTCGCCAATCCGTTTTACGCTTGAAGAAGCGATGGAGTTTATTCAGCCTGATGAGTTAGTAGAAATAACTCCCAATCATATTCGGATCAGAAAGAAATACTTGACCGAAAACGAACGCAAACGAGCCAGCCGAAGCAAAGAAGGTTAGCTTAGGAGTAAGAAGAATAAAGAACTATCGTGAGGCTGTGTACACACTGAGATAAGTAATCTAAGGGCGGTGAACATGCAAATACTACATCCAGAAATCAAGCCATATCAACGTCACTTATTAAAAGTGAGCGAAGTCCATGAGCTTTATTTAGATGAAAGCGGTAACCCAGACGGGATACCGGTTTTGTTTGTTCATGGTGGCCCTGGCATCGGGTGTGATGCAAACAGCCGCCGTTTCTTTGATCCTGGTAAATACCGGATCATTTGTTTTGATCAGCGTGGTTGCGGGCGTTCGGTGCCTCACGCAGAACTCGACGATAACAATACCCAAGCACTCGTCGAAGATATCGAACAAATCCGAACATACCTCAGCGTTGATAAATGGGTTTTGTTTGGTGGGTCGTGGGGTTCTACTCTTAGCCTTGTGTATGCTCAAACGTATCCTGAACGGGTTTTAGGCCTTATTCTCCGAGGGGTATTCCTGTGCAGAGAAAAAGATATTAATTGGTTTTATCAAGAAGGCGCGAGCCGAATATTCCCCGATAGCTGGCAGAAATTTCTTAAGCCAATTCCGGTGAATGAACGAAATCATCTCGTCACAGCATATAAAAACATACTCAGTAGCCCGAATGAACTAGCGCGTATGGGCGCAGCAAAAGCATGGGCGACCTGGGAAGCAGAGTGTTCAGCGCTGCGCCCGCATAAAGAAATTGTTCGGCGTTTTTCCAAATCCAATGTTGCACTAGCTTTAGCGCTGATTGAAAATCATTTTTTCAGCAAGAATAGCTTTTTGGCTCCTAATCAAATCCTTGATAATGCCGACAAGCTATCCGGTATACCTGGGATTATCGTGCACGGCCGGTACGATATGGTTTGCCCGCTAGATATCGCCACAGACCTTCAAAACAAATGGCCCGATTCCGAACTGCACATTATTCGCGATGCAGGTCATTCGTCGTCTGAGCCGTCTATAACCGACGCATTAATTCGAGCCACCAACGAGTTCAGTAAGCGACTTGATAACGCAAGTTGATTAAAGCGTAATGAAAGCCCTAATACAGCGCGTTAAATATGCATCAGTACGCGTTGACGGCCAGGTGGCGGGTGAAATCGAACAAGGGCTTTTGTTGTTTCTTGGCGTAGAAAAAAATGACTCGCGAACAAGCGCAGATAAACTACTCAAGAAAGCATTGAGATACCGGGTTTTTCCAGATCAAAATGGTCGGATGAATTTAGACTTATCTCAAGTGTTTGGTGGGTTATTAATCGTTTCGCAATTCACACTGGTAGCCAATACAAGCAAAGGTTTACGGCCGGGTTTTTCTAACGCGGCATCTTCTGTACAAGGCGAAGAGCTTTATAATTACTTTGTGAACAAAGCCAAAGTAGATTTCCCCGTGGTTGCCACTGGGCGATATGGCGCAGATATGCAAATTGAACTGCTAAATGATGGGCCGGTTACTTTTATGCTTGAAATTGATCCTCTAACCGGAGCCATTCAATAATTTCCTTTACTCGATCGAGATATGCATTGAGTGAGCTGTTTTTCGATGCTAAATATCCACTCCATAGGGTACGTACAGATATATAACAATAAATAGATTTTTATATTCGATAGGTAATGCTCGTCGCTCCTAATATAGGTGGTTTTAATGCTTTTTAGAAAGAAAAAAAGAGTATTACTACAGTAACGTTGGCCTCAGTATCAAATTGGCCGTGGTACATATGGTGATTCTAGACTTCTTATTTGGAACGAAGATCCCACTTTAACGATCGGAAATTTTTACTCTATTGCAGATGAGGTTCAAATTGTTCTGGGAGGCACGCACTGTACGGGTTCGGTTGCCACATTTTAATTAATGTGCTGTGGGCGTCGGCAACACACATCAAAGGGCATACTGAAACGAAGAGGAGTGTTTTGATCGGTAGAGATGTAGAAGCTATCATTATGTCGCGTGTTACAACAGGCAGTGGTACTGAAATAGGTGCAAGCAATTGTCAGTAAAGACGTTCGTCCTTATACAATCGTTGGAAGTAATCCAGCAAAAATAATTCGAACTCGATTTAGCGATGAGGCCATCAGTCGGTTATTAGCACTTCAATAGTGAGGTTAGAATGATGTAAGTATTATTTACCCTTGTTGCCGAATGATGATATTGATGCATTTCTCAATAAGACAAAACAACCTGCAAGATGGCTTGTATTTTTGTCTCTTTCCATTCATTAGTAGAATGAATCAGCAAGCGTATAATTCAGATTATTAGTAAGACCTACGCGAAGGCCTGCTTGAAATTTACTTAAGTCAATAACAAAACATTTTCCAGTTTTTCAATGCGACTATGAGCGTGATGCCATTTTATGTTGCCTCGCGTCAGTGCTGAGCTTGAATTATAAAAAAGGATATCTATGAAACAACGGCTGCTAATTTTAGGGAAGCGCGGAGGAATACTGCAATGGTATGAGCACCTCTTGGATGCCGGTAGTGATATGTTGAATGTTGATATCGACGGTTTTGCTTTGAATCACAATAACTTTTTAGAGAGAACCGTAAAAAAGTTATCGGGCTCGTTTGGGAATAGTAAGTCCGATAAAATTACTGCTTTAAATCTGACTAAAAAAATCAAACTATTTCAACCGACAACGATCGTAATTGCTGACTTGTTTTACTTGCCGGAGCAAATACTAAACGTGCTGAGCAATTTGAAAGGTCGTTGCCATATAGCACATTGGATAGGTGATTTTTTTGACGAGCGTCTAAAAAATTCTAGTCAAATTATTGATCAGTATTATTTTTCTGACACAGGGCTGGTCGCAAATGCCCTGGCAATGGGGCTATTGAACTCTTCGTATTTGCCGCTCGCATTTAATCCAAACGTATTCAATACCGATCAAATCAATGAGTTAAGGTCTAACGAATTGTTATTTATTGGTGCCTGGTCTAATAACCGTGAAGAATTGATGAGAAGCATTAAACTGCCTATGCGTATTATAGGTAAAGGTTGGGGTGATATGAAGGGCACGCCTCACAACGTATTCGGTAAAAATATATCTTTGGGTGAGGTTGCAAGCCTCTATAGGCAACACAATTTTGTTTTGAATAACATCAATTCGAACAACATTAATTGCGGACTAAACATGCGCTGCTTTGAAGCGCCTGCAAGTGGAGCGCTTCTTATTACTGATAACGTTCCTGATATTGAGCTTTGTTATGAGCCTGGTGCTGAGGTTGTCGTTTACGGCGCCGGAGAAGATGTTTTAGAGTTCTATTTGGAATTAATTGAAGATGTCAGTAGGCGCGAAGAAATTCAATGCGCAGGAGTCAATAGAGTTAATCAATATCATACATATCAGCGGCGCCTTGAATCTGTTTTTGATGAATACACTACGTAAAGCGTACGTTGTTAGTTGGACGCAAGTTTGAATTGTGTTGAGGTTTTCGCGGAGCTATCCGATTCCTGCTAGAGCTTATCCTGGTAAGCTGTTTAAGTGCATAGATACGAGCTGTCTAAGTCCCGTTTAGCAGCAGTTTTAGTTTTTCGAAACTTATGAGATTTAACTCCCTAGCCCTATTTTTGTCTAATTCACTAAATTCAAAAAATGGATTGGTTGCTTGAATGCTATCTCCGAGTGGGTGTGTTTTGGATATGATTCCAATACCCCAGTCAGAGTCAATGCAGCAAGATTGCACGTTGGATTCCGATCGCCATTTCAAAAAAGCTTTCCATGTTGTCCCGTTCCAGAAGCCTCCTGCTGGAGTGCTTTGGTAGCGATAATCTTCGCGGGCATGCCATTCGGTTGGAGGGTTGCAGTCGTGTAGGACAACGAAGCCATCGTCGGCAATGTAGCGTAAAGAATTTTCGATATCTCTATTTACTTGGCCAGCTAAGTGCAATCCATCAATAAACACTAAATCGAATTTCATTGTATTGGATAGGATTTCGTCAGTGTCGAGCAAACGGAAAAATTCGTCGCTTGTCATTTTATAATCTACAGGATTGTCTTTATATTCAGCCCCAGGGTCTACGCTGTATTTTTTGTCCGAAGAAATATGATTAAAATTATGCTCGGGGTTTCTTACACCTATTTCGAGGTAAGTGGTTTTTCGCCGAATATTTGACAATAGATAATTAATTACTTGTGTTCTTGAGGTGGTTTTATCGAGCTCAAGCTTAGTCTTTGCTGTGCCATGGATATAACTCGAGGCATTAATATTCTTCCGTCCATGTGAAAAATAGTTTATAAATTTGATTGATTTTATATTCATTCGCTAGCTCTGGTTGTTCGTTGTTTATCAAAATTGGGGGAGGTCGTATCATTGAATATTGCGATTTTGTCGCAGGATAGCAGGTTTGATGTGAGGATACGCTCGAATTTGGTCCGTGATCGGACTCGTAGGGAGCGTCGTATCGATGCAGCGTAGACAGATTGATTGGGTCCGTTGTTGGCGCGGTAATAGTATTCCGATTTTTATAAAGAAGCTGATTTATGTTATAAATTCGCCGGCTTTGGCGGTTCGATCTATACGCTTGAAAAGGTTTTTCCCTAATCAGGGCTGGAACTATTGGCGGTAGATTAAAAGGAAAAACTTTGATTTGGTGTGTGCTTGATAGCACTTATTTCTTTTCAAGCTAATTATTTTCCTATCCTGAGGATTTCCTGTGTTTTACGGCTGGATTGGTAATCCCCCCATTTTTAACCGAAGCTAAAGATGGAAGGTTAAGCCGCTAACGTCAATTTCTGTATCGGTGTTATGCCGCCAAGGCCCATATTGGGTCGTTCATTATTGTAAGTCCAGAGCCATCGT
>JAESUM010000016.1 GCA_016763075.1 Pseudomonadales bacterium | reverse complement strand
GCTGACTTAGCCAAATGAATACCGTTATGGGGCAACACCTGCTTATTGAGTGCCGTGGTGAACATGCATCATTAAGCACGGATAATCTTGAAGAATTAATGACTAAAGCCGCGAATGCCAGCGGTGCCACCATTATTGCAAGCCACTTTCACCAGTTTGGTGGCCATGGCGGAGTCACCGGCGTGTTGATGCTGGCGGAGTCGCACATGACTGTGCATACCTGGCCCGAAGCCCAATACGCTGCGTTCGATGTTTTTATGTGCGGTAATGCAGACCCATCTGTTGCAGCCAATGTGATTGCCCAGCGGTTCCCAACTGCTGATGTTTGTATAAAAAAAGTTGATCGTGGGTACAGCGTAGAAACACAAAACACATAAATTTGTATAAGTGGCAGATTTCACACAACCTGCGACCAATGTTACTCTGGCCAACATTCCGCTAAACCGGCGTGATGAACACTATTAGTGTTCATCACGAACTAAATTACAGTATTTTTCAGGATATTAGGAACACATCAATGAACAATGCAAAAGGATGGTTGGTGCTACTGCTGTTGCAAACAGTATGGCTGGCAAGTTGTTCGTCAGAAGCCGACAAATGGCAAAAGCAGCTGAACCAACAAGCACTCACCGCACAAACCAGCATCACGCGGCTTAAGCAACATATTGATTCAAACCAAATTTCTAACACCCGCATACTGACTCAGTACGCCTCTATTGTGGGCGAAGCCAACCCCGAAATGCGCGACCTAACACGGGCCTTAGCTCAAGATGCCCAAACCAACGGGCCGCTTATTCGTGGGCTTGAGTCTCGGCTAGCCGATGCCGAAACAGATATTTCTAGAGTGGTTTCAATAGGGCTACAGCCCGTTAAGAATGTTTTCGCTGAACTGACCGCCATCAATACCGCGGCTAACCCCCAGACCTACGGCATGATGCTGACAGACCCTATTAATGTATTGGCCGATATGTCGAAGGGTAAATTAGCCCGCGTTGCGGCAATGAGCCGTGATGCCAGCGCACGCATTAACAAAGCCGATGATTTTGGCGCGGGTAGCCAGCTAGTGGGTAACCCTCAATATGGTAATTGGCGCTCCAATAGCTCGGGTAATTCATTCTGGCATTGGTACGGGCAGTATGCGTTCTTTTCAACCATGTTCAGGTCGCCCATTGGCTACAGCAGTTGGGGCCGGCACAGAGATTACGGCTACTACAACGATTACGGCCGCTCTGCGTATACATCGCCTTCGCAGCGCCGTGGTCAAAACTCGGTAGAGCGCCGTACTAAAGACCGTTTTGCACGTAGTGGTAAAAGCTTTAACAGCCCCTATTCAAAAACAAAACACACCACCTCAAAAGTTGCGCGCTCGCAAGCACGGCTTAGCTCGCAAAACCGTTCTTCGAGTGGGTTTTCACGCCCTGCTCCTAAAAGCACAACATCGAGTTACCGCAGCTCTAGTTACCAATCTTCACGTAGTTCCTACGGTGGAAAATAGCTGGTTTTATTGGCTAAGCGCTAAAGTTTTGAAAGCCCCTCAAAGAAAGATCAAAGGATAGACCGGAGAAATTTGATGATAAACGAACAATCAATCTGGGCAATTGCAGTACTTGCCATCAATCTTTCTATTGCAGTGGCTGCAATTTGCGGGTTTCGGTTTTTGTTTGGAAAATTGGCTGGTGTAAGCACTACGGTTGAACTGTCTGAAAAAGACAACCACGCCTTTGGCGTTTCATTTGCTGGCGGTGCCGGTGCGTTAGCGCTGGTGTTATCGGCCGCGGTAACCGGAGATGCAGCGCCTGATTTAATAGCAGAAGCACTGAATGTAATTACTTATGCAGTCGCAGGTATTATTTTATTAAAGCTAGGCTCATTAATTAACGACCTGATTATTTTTAATAAATTTTCACTTAAACAAGCCGTTCATGAACACAACGTTGGCGCAGGCGTTATTCAAGCGGGTAACTTTTTGGCGCTAGGTTTTATTATTCATGCGGCGGTTAATTGGGTTGAATCTGAAGATTGGCAAGGCTTGTTGCCAGTGCTACTGGTGTTTGTAGTTGCGCAAATTATTTTGCTGCTGGTAACACGTTTGCGCACACAAATTTATAGCCGCCGCCACGATGGCGAAAGTTTTCAACACGCTATTGAAGCAGGCAACACTGCGCTATCCATCCGCTATGCCGGGCACATTATTGGTACTTCGCTAGCGGTCAGCGCTGGCGGTAATATCGCGCCCTATTTACACAATGAACCTTGGTTATCCGCCGGGATATGGGGCGCCGTTGCAATTGGGTTAACGCTTTCTCTTTCTGTTCTTTCGTTAATTGCACGCTCGGCAATTCTTGCAAAAATTGATGTTGTCGAAGAAGTTGATGATCAACAAAATGTTGGCGTAGCCTTTGTTGAAGCGGTAATTTTTATATCGATAGGTTTGTTGCTTGGCGGTGTGCTTGCGTAAGCAAGCCGAGCATAAAATGCAACGGATAATTCAACCAACTGCTTTTTAATGTCGGCTCAGTCACCCAACTTTTCTCGGCGTGAACGGCTTTTTCACGATATATTTCTTATTACAACCATGGGTGCGCTCGCTGCCTGTGGCCTTATATACGAGTACTTAATGGCCCATTACGCAGGCCGCGTGCTGGGGTCTGTTGAGTCTACCATTTACATCATGATTGGCATCATGATTGTTGCTATGGGCGTAGGCGCGTTTTCAGCCAAGTGGATTCGTGCTCCTTTTACCGGTTTTGTTTGGCTTGAATTAGCCATTGGCTTTGTTGGCGCAAGTGCAGTTATTATTATTTCGATCAGTGTTTCGCTGGCGTTTTCCATCCCTACGTACCTTCAAGAAATTTACGGATTACACCCCAGCATCACCACCAATGGCGGTGTTGTGCGTAGTCTTTCCAAAGTAGCCAACATAACTCCGTTTTTCTTTGGTGCCATTTTGGGTTTGATGATCGGTATGGAAATACCGCTGATTGCGCGTATTCGAGAAAGCTTACACGGGCAACATCTTGAAAATAACGTAGGCACCATATACGGCGCAGATTATATTGGCGCAGGCATTGGTGCGGCTATTTGGGTGCTCATTTGTTTGCAGCTTCCTATTATTACTGCGGCACTCGGTACTGCTTTTATCAACCTGTTGATCGGTGTTGCTTTTTTAATTCGGTATCGGCATTACTTATCAAACCGCATTGCATTGTGGGTTGCTCATGGGTTTTTACTGTTACTGATTTTAGGGCTAGCCGCTGGCGGTGCATCGTGGATGGCCAACATGCAAAGCGCGTTATTTAAAGATGAAGTGGTGTACACCAAGATAACGCCTTATCAACATCTCACCGTTACGCAAAGGTTAATTGGAAAAGGTTTGCCCAAAATTACCAGCTTGTACATCAACGGGCGGTTGCAGTTTTCTAGTAACGATGAAGAGATTTACCACAGCTTTTTGACCTACCCTGCACTGCTGGCTTCTGCTCGGCAAGAGCATGTACTTATTATTGGTGGTGGTGATGGTTTAGCGCTACGCGATGTTTTGCGCTGGAACCCAATAACTGTCACGTTAATTGATCTCGACGAAGGCATGATCGAACTTTTTGCAGGCAAGGATTCTGAAGCCCCTTCGCAAGTGAATAAAACCCTGCTTGGCTTAAATCAAAATGCTTTTAATGACCCGCGTGTAAACCTTATATACGGCGACGCGTTTATAGAAGTTGAAAAGCTCGTCAGTGCTAAACAACATTTTGACACCATCATTGTTGACCTGCCGGACCCAAGCCACCCAGATATCAACAAGGTGTACACCGCATTTTTTTACGCACGGCTTAAAGAATTGCTAAGCGGTGATGGCGCAATTGCTATTCAATCAACTTCGCCTTTTCATACTCGCAATGCTTTTATATCGATTGGTAAAACACTCAGTGCCGCTGGCTTTACCGCGCAGCAGTACCACACAAATGTGCCTACCTTCGGTGAATGGGGTTGGACCATTGGTACCAAAGTGGGACGCTCTGCGTCAGAGCGCATAGCTGCGAACACCCAATTGCCAGTGGTATCCGATTGGCTATCTAAACAACAAATGTTGGCGGCGTTTGTATTTGCGCCCAACTACTTCAGACGATCTGACTCTATTAATAGCAATTCGTTAGGCTCACACCAACTGTACAAATACCACCAAGATGCCTGGAAAAAGCGTGATGGTGTGTTTTTAATAGAGTAGCGAGCACCTGGTCACGTCACATCAACATCAACGAGCTTTAGCGGCAGTGTTTGCAGTGAGCTGATCAATACTCAATTAGAAATAAGCAGATTAATTTAAGATAAAACTTGCCATCCGCCATAATATGGCATAAATTCTAACCCAAGCCATAATATGGCACTACGAGCAACCTAGGAGCTATACATGTCCCTGAATGATCTCGCGTTTAAACTCAACGCCCACACAACCGATGAAGGTACACGTTTCGATGCGGTAGTTTCTGAAGACGGCGTATTGGAAGTGTTCTGTTCAAATAATGATGAATTTCCAATTAATCTGGTTAAAACAGATACACAACTACTCGCGATTACCCCTTTGTTCTCGGTAGCCGAGGTGCAGCCTGAAAAACTGAATGAACTCAATGAAGAGCTTCTTTTTATTAGCCCTGCAATTCCACTGAGTTCTGTTGGTCGCCAGGGTGACACCTACATATTATTTGGCGCAATGGCACTTAACACAACGTTTGAAAATATCATCCATGAACTCGAAGTTCAGGCTGAAAACACGCTAGATGTACTAGAAGTAATTGAACCTTTGTTGGTGTAAACAGGTAATTCGGCTTCAGCTTCAATAAGAAATCCCCATTGAAAAGCAGCCAAACTTTACGAAATAACCGGAGTAAGCAATGAGCATATTAAAAAATATATTAACCGCAATACGTGGTGGTGCCAGTGAAGTAGGCGAAGCCGTAGTTGACGCCAACGCCATGCGTATTCTAGGCCAAGAAATCCGCGATGCCGAAACTGCAATCACCAAGGCAAAGCAGTCTTTAACTAGCCTTAAAGCCAGTGAAATTAAGCTGAAACGAGAAGTGAATTCGCTTCAGCAAGATATCACCGACTACGAGTCAAAAGCGCTGAAAGCACTAGAAGCCAATAACGAAGGCTTAGCGGTTGAAGTGGCCAATCGAATTGCAGAATTAGAAGCAGAAGCGGCAGAAAAAAGCGCCGAGCACGCAAGCCTAAGCGTACAAGTAGATAAAATAAATATCCTAATCCGATCGCGCGAAAAAACCATTCAGAAAAACAAACGCGAGCTGGAAAAAATTAAAACGGTTGAGCAGCTGCAAAAAGCCACATCAACCATGTCTACTAATTTTGCTGCTACCAACGCAAGCGAACACCGAGTCTCTGCTGCGCTAGAGCGCGTTAAAGCGAAACAAACTAACTGGGAAGACCGCATGGAAGCCGGTGAATGGATGACAGATTCGTCTCAAAGCGATGAGCTAGATTCAAAACTCAAAGCTGCGGGTATTGGCGCAGGTGCAGATACTGGAGGTGCTAGCGTGCTAGAGCGTTTAAAGGCTAAGCAAGCAGGCTAATTGTATCCGAAATTATCATGGCTCAATCTCATTCGAGGGGTTGAGCCATGATTAAACCACTGGCGTAATCTTATGTTCAAAAAATTCTTCTCGGGCAAAAAAGACCAGCGCCCTGCTCTTGAGTCAGTTAATCAGTTGCAACCTGGCGATATCATCTTGTTTAAATACAGAGAATCACTACCGCCAGAGCTACGGGAGAAGCAATTCGAAGTGAATAAAATCGGTACCTACGAATATTCATCGGGTACCAGCAAAGAAGTCGTTTTAAAGGATGATAGCGACAACATCTACTTTATGGCGCTAGAAGAAAACGATGGCGAACAACACCTTTGTTTAGGTAAAAAAATCAGCCGCCAGCAAGTCTATAGCCTGTTTAACGAAGAAACCTTCGCACAACTGTGGACTGAACAATGGGTTGACCTAGAGTCGCAGGAACAACCGCAAGCACTCAATGGCTGGTTGGCAAGGCGTTATTCACAAACCATCAAAGACCAAAAAGCGTACTACTACGCGCGGGACTGCCATGGCACTGACCTTTCACAAGCCGAAGATGGCGAGGAACTCCGCTTCCACGAATGCGAAGGCGACGATGATCACTACGGACTGAATATAGAGATCAACGACGACGGATCAACCGACGTATTCCTTCAAGTTTATTGCCCTGCCGACGTGATAGCAGAAATGTGGCCCCATGGCGATTAAGCACAAAGACAAATGGTCTGACGAAAAAAAGGCCCTCAAAAAAATCCAGATGCACTTCGTCTTCAAAGAACACCTCAACAAACGCATCCGCCACGATGCCGCCGACGAAAACATCAACCCTAGCGATGTAATTCGCAAAATAGCCGGCCTGCCCTACCAGCGTATTCAACGCCCCCGAATTGGTCTCTCCTTTAACCAGCAAGACCTGGCATATCTCGCAGAACGCTATGGTATGGACAGTTCAGATGAAAAGGGGATCAAACAACGGGTAGCTGAAGAGGTTGATCTGTATTACACAAATCAAAGAGATGGCTAGTAGCTATAAGCACTAAAATCCTACCCACCGTCACCGGCTCAAACCAGGCACAACACCCAAATCATTCAATAACACATCAAACGGCATTCAAGGATCCCCATTTTCACACCGAGATCATGAATACCCAATCACATATCAACCAATAGTAATGACAAAAGTTCTAAAAAACTTCCACTGCCAAACCTAAGGGAATGGGTTAATATGGATGATTGCAAAAACACAATTCAACATTAACAGCGAAAATACCCAAATACCGACCCAAGATATGAAAGATACCTCCGACAAATCCACACCGCCGCCCCCTCCAACTCAAGCGATCATCATCAATCCCGAGCAGCTGTACGGGAATACGGATGATGAAATAGATCTCCGTGAATTATGGGGGGGCATCTGGGCGGGCAAATGGATTGTTGCTAGTACCACAACCCTATTTGCAATCAT
>JAESUM010000015.1 GCA_016763075.1 Pseudomonadales bacterium | reverse complement strand
GCCTTACCGCTTGGCGACACCCCAATAATTTGAACAAAAAAAGTGTTTCGTAGTGCGTGCTTCGGGAATTAGTATAGTCCCAGTATTTCATGAAGAGGGGATCGGTTTATGGTTGCAGCCACGAAACCATAAAAATTTTCGGGCAACTCCGATAACACCTCTTGAGCTGATTGTTGGTCCGTAAATACAGCGAACAAACAAGCCCCGGTTCCAGTGAGTTGAGCATCGGCATAACGGCCGAGCCAATCCAGGCCATGACTGACTGCTGGGTAGAGTTTTCGAACCAAAGGTTCGAAGTCGTTTCCAGCACCCTGCTCCAGAAAGCGCGCTATTGTGATGGGAGAATGGTCCCTTGTCAATTCAGCATGGGAAAATAATTGCGCGGTAGAGACTTCGCAGTCGGGCTTGATCACCAGCACGTATCTTTTAGGCATTTCTACGGGCTGCAATTGCTCGCCTATGCCTTCGGCCCAAGCGGTGCTCCCAGCCATAAAAACAGGTACGTCAGCACCTAAAGATTTAGCGAGTTTCAGTAAGTCAGCCTGTGGGTAATTGGCCTGCCAAAGGTGATTAAGCCCAAGTAGCGTAGTTGCCGCATCAGAGCTACCGCCGCCAAGGCCGCCGCCAGAAGGTGTACGTTTGTCTAATTTGATGTTCGCGCCAAGGGCGCAATCAGTGGCTTGCTGAAGGGCTAGAGCCGCTTTGTGCACCAGGTTTTGCTCTACCGGCAGCCCTTTCATAGTCGTTGTGAGGTTTATTTTCCCATCGGTGCGGCCTGAAAACGTTAGCTCATCACCAAAATTAATCAGCTGAAACAGTGTTTGTAACTCATGGTAGCCATCGTCTCGGCGACCCGTGATGTGCAAAAAACGGTTTATTTTGGCAGGGGCCGGCAATACCAATGTGTCGTTGTTCATGGTGTGTTGGTTCGGTTACAGGTCAAAAGAGTGGGCGGAAGAATGAGTAGCCTGCCATGAGAGGCGAACTAACTTTATTTTAAAAGAGTCTTTCGTCATCACTATTTTGCTCGGCAAGGTTAGCGATGCTTGGTTGTTGTATGCAAGGTATTCAATATTCCACCCCATTTGAGTTAACTGCTGCAGTTGGCCGCTGCGGTTAAGCTGCTTGACGAAGGGTAGCTTGGGGTTGGGTATGCCGCGAGCCCAGTAATAAAGTTGCGATACGGGCAGTTGGTAACCTGTATGGCGTTGAATCAGTTGTTCTGGTGAGTGCCCTTTGTACAAGGGTTTGTCGGGGATCTGCAACGAAGTCATTGTATCGTTGCCGATAATGCGCATCAGCCCGATGCCCAAGGGCCCAACGAAATCGATCTCATAGTCATTCAGGGTTTGCTGCCAGCTAAGATGGCCGCCAACGCCTTGACCCTTGGCGTAAACTGCAATTTTTGCGCGGGCGTACCAGCCATCTAAGGCTGCTATCTGCACAAAATGATGCCGCCAAAGCTGGTTTTTATTATCGACACTCAAGTCGTTGGTGCGTACAGAGCTGCAGGCGCTTAGCAATAATATGGCCAGCAGCACTGTAGTGATTCGGCCGTGGCGTAGGGTAGGGCAGGGTTGGTGCGTGGGTTGAGCTACAGGCATGTGAAGTCAGTCGATATGCCGCGATGAGCCGCATGGATTAATTGCGAGGCTGAGTGTGCTTGTTTGCTGTGCATATAAAACCTGAAAATGCATGAATTACGATGTCAGCACGAGGGCCAAAAATTGTTTATTGATCTGCTGATGGTTTGAGGATGGGTTTGGGAATGTCGAATTGCCTAATCACCGAAAGTGCCTCTGAGTTGCCTGGCCGTGCCTTAAGCAGGTCGTACAACAGCGCGCTGGCGCGTTCTTTGTCGCCCCTGACCCACAATACTTCTGCAAGGTGCGCTACCACTTCGGGGTCTTTAATTTGTTGATAGGCTTTCTCTAGGTTTTGTTGAGATTGTTCCAACGAACCCATTCGATACTGCAACCAGCCGAGGCTGTCTATGATCGCAGGCTCATCGGGTTTTAGTTTGAGCGCGCGGGTAATTAATTCGAGGGCTTCGTCGTACCGTTTGGTGTGTACAGTTAAAGAATACCCCAGCGCATTTAACGCCATGCTGTCGTTCGGGTATTCGTGGAGGATTTTTCGAAGGTCTGTCTCAGCAAGTTTCATGTTGCCGGTTCGCTCATACAACATGGAGCGCGAATAAAGTAGCTCGACATGAAAGCCAAATTGATCCAGCGCGCGGTCGATAACGGCCATGGCTGAATCGATTTGGTTGTGTTTTGCCAGTAGCTCAGCTTCGATTTGATAAATTTTAACCAGCTGCTCAGGATGCTTTTGTTGGGTTTTTTCGAACAGATCTTTGGCTTCTTTTGAGCGGTTTTGTTGGATCAGAATATTAGCTTGTGCCGCCACGGCGCCAAGTAGCGGCCCGCGGTCAACTAGCCGGTAATGCATGAGCGCTTCTTCGGTTTTGCCTGCAGCTTCCGCCAGCTGACCCAGTTGGTAATGAGCCTGTGCCGGGTTGTAGCCGACTGAAATTTGCTGTTTTAGAAACAACGCAGCGATATCGTTAAGCCCGGCTTGACCTGCAATGCTTGCAAGGTTAATTACGATGGCTGGGCTGCGGGGGTTCTGCAGTAGAATCTGTTGGAACTGCTCACGCAGTACGGTTTCGTTTTGCGGTGCGCTGGCGAGTGCTCGACCTAGTCTTTGTTGTTCGTTCAGCAATAACCGGATGTATTGCATCCGCAGCCGAAAATCCTTGGGCTTGTGTTCAACCGCCGCAGCAATATGGTTAAGGGCTTCAGGAAAACGTTTTTGTGCGATCAAAATACGGTTTTTAAGCAGGGTAGACTGGAATGCATGGAACTCATGCGGCTGCTGGGCCAGCACTTGTTCGGTTAGCTTCATTGCCGGTTCAGGTAGTTCGGATGCCAAGTACAGCACCGCTGCCCCAAGTTGAAGATCTTTTCTGTTGGGTTGGGTGTGCAGTAATTTTTGGTAAAGCGGTAAAAATTCGGCGGTGGGCGGTGGCTTCTGCCTGATGATTTGCGCAGCTAAAAAATCAAATTGGCTGGGGGCATTTTTTTCAGTTAATTGCACAAACAGCTCAAAAGATTCGTTGAGTTTGTTGGCGCGGGCAAGTTGGATAGCTGCTAACCGAGTAGCCTCGATATTGCCTGGATCAATTTCGTGGTAAAGCAGCGCAGCGTCAAGAATGCCTTTGTCGGACTTCAGGTGCCTGGCAATTTGCATTGCACGCTTAATCACTTCAGGGTCTTTGGTTTTTTTGGCCTGATGAAGGTAATTACGCAGCGCTAATGGGTATTGCTGGCGCTTGCCGGCAAGTTCTGCTGCCATCAAGGAATAGAGTGTATCGGTAGGGAAGGGCCGTTCGGCAATTTTAGGTTTGGCCTCAGGCGCAGTGTTTTGTATCGCATTAATACCGACGTTTGGAGGGCTGCCAAGGTTTGCGCAGCCCGAAGCCGTTGCAATAAATAGCGCTGCCCATAGTACCTTTATGCAGGTTGAGCCTGTGGGTTTCAGCGGGTTTAGCGCGCAAAATCCAGCCCATGAGGGCGGCTCAATTACTTTCAGTAAGAATGGAAATCTGGCAATGATGGTCATATAGCCTATATTAAGTCTCAAATTCTGCCCGTGGCTGATATACTGCGCGGTTTTATATGGCTGTTAAATGGTTGTTTCAATTTCATGCCGGATTTGTCCGTTCAAGAAAATTTATACCACACTCGTATCAGCGTTGGACGCAATACCGCTGACGGGGTTCCATAGGTGACTGCTTAAAATCTATCATGAGTCTTTTGGCCTTCGGCATCAATCACAATACGGCAGATATTTCTGTTCGTGAGAAAGTCGCTTTTAATCCGGAGCAGCTGCGTTTCGCCCTCGTTGAGGCGAAACGCAGCGCTGAGTTGCAGGAACTAGCGGTACTTTCTACCTGTAATCGCACCGAATTTTATTGTGTTTCTGATGTGCCCGAGCAAGCGTCAGCGCGCTTGATTAACTGGTTAGGCGATCATCGCCAAATAGAGCGGGCTCAACTTCAACAAGCCAGTTATGTTCATCAGGGCAGCGCGGCGTTGCAGCACATCATGAAAGTGGCTTCAGGGCTAGACTCCATGGTGCTGGGCGAGCCGCAAATTTTGGGTCAAATGAAACAGGCCTACGGCTATTCCCAAGAGGCTAGTACGGTTGGCGAGCATCTTAATCGTATTTTCCAGAAAACATTCTTAGTTGCCAAACAAGTTCGGACGCATACCGATATTGGCCGCAATCCAGTATCGGTGGCTTATGCAGCGGTACATTTGGCCAAACGCATTTTTAGCAACCCAGAAAAGAACCGCGCGCTGTTGATTGGCGCGGGAGAAACCATCGAATTGGTCGGGCGGCACCTGATTGAATATGGCGTGACCAATTTAGTGGTGGCAAACCGTACGCTAGAGCGTGGCGAGCGACTCGCACAAGCGCTAGGCGCAAAAGCGATTCTGCTGTCGGATATTCCAGAGCAGTTAGTTCACTCCGATATTGTCATCTCGTCAACCGCCAGCACCTTGCCATTGTTGGGCAAAGGCACAGTTGAAGCGGCGCTTAAAGCACGTAAGCACAAACCGATTTTTATGGTAGACCTTGCAGTGCCCAGAGACATAGAGCCTCAAGTGGGTGATTTAGACGATGTGTACCTGTACACCGTTGATGACCTTCAAGATGTGGTGCAAGCCAATATCAAAACCCGTGAAGGCGCTGCGCTTGAAGCCGAATTATTGATTCAATCTGGTGTAGAAGATTTCATTCGCGATCACCGCAGCCAAGAGGCCGTTGGGTTGGTGCGGTGCTACCGGTCAGCATCTGAAAAATTACGCGACGAACAATTGCAAAGTGCACTGCGAATGTTGGCCAAAGGCGACGACCCAGAAAAAGTGCTCGCAACCCTAGCCAATAGACTCACCAATAAATTGATACACCACCCCAGCATTCGGCTTAAACAGCTTGGCGCCGAAGGCCGCGACGACTCTCTGATAGCCGCAGCTGACCTGCTTGATCTTGATATTGCAGAGAGCCAGCAGCTCGTTAATACCCTTAATTTTGAATAACTGAAGTACTGAATGAAAGCATCGATCCAACTCAAACTCGAAAACCTCAAAGAGCGCTATGAAGATCTTGCGGGCCTATTAAGCGACCCGGAAGTCATCAACGATCAAAACAAATTTCGTGATTACTCCCGCGAGTACACTGAGCTTGAGCCAGTGGTGGAATGTTTTACTCGCTTTCAACAAAGCGTTGGCGATCTCGCTGAAGCGCGATTGCTGGCGCAAGACGACGACCCAGATATGAAAGAAATGGCTGCGGAAGAAATTTCTGAAGCCACTGCTTTGCAAGAAACCCTGACATTGGAACTGCAAAAGCTGCTATTGCCTAAAGATCCAAACGATAAACACAATACCTTTTTGGAGATTAGAGCGGGCACCGGGGGTGACGAGGCAGCTATTTTTGTGGGGGATTTATACCGCATGTATAACCGCTATGCCGACGACATGGGCTGGCGCATGGAAGTGCTCAACGAGCGCAGTGGCGATCATGGCGGTTACAAAGAAATTATTATCCGTGTATCGGGCAAAGATGTGTATTCGCGGCTTAAATTTGAGTCTGGCGTTCATCGCGTACAGCGTGTGCCAGAGACCGAATCCCAAGGCCGGGTTCATACCTCCGCCTGCACTGTAGCGATTCTGCCCGAAGTAGAAGGGGTTGGTGAAATTGAAATCAACAAAGGCGACCTGCGGGTAGACACCTACCGAGCTTCCGGGGCCGGTGGTCAGCATGTGAACAAAACGGATTCTGCAGTTCGTCTGACTCACCTGCCAACCGGCGTGGTGGTCGAGTGCCAAGATGAGCGCTCGCAGCATAAAAACAAAGCACGAGCGATGTCTTTGCTACAGGCTAAATTGCTTGATCAAGCCCAGTCAAAACAAGACAAAGAAAACGCCGAATCGCGTAAATCATTGGTTGGTAGTGGCGATCGCTCTGAGCGTATTCGCACCTACAACTTTCCGCAAGGCCGCCTGACGGACCACCGCATCAACCTCACGCTGTACAAGCTAGCTGAAGTGATGGAAGGTGATCTTGAATCCGTGATTGAACCGCTGATCAACGAGCATCAGGCGGATCAATTAGCGTCGTTGTCGCAATAATTCACTGGGGCTGGCGGGGCATATTCTTTTGCCAACACTCGCAGACATTATCGCGGCCCCATGGGGCATAGAGCAAGTTAGCGGCACGCCTGAATTAGAAGTGCGTTGGATGCTCGAAGACCTGCTCGAAAAGCCTTCCAGTTACCTGTTAAGTCATTCAACCGATGAGCTGGATGCTGCGCTCTTTGAGCGTTTCAGAAATAAGGTGAAACGCCGTTTGACCGGTGAGCCGCTAGCCTATGTGCTGGGCCACTGCGGTTTTTGGAGTTTAGACCTTAACGTTAGCCCCACTACGCTGATCCCACGGCCCGAAACCGAACTGTTGGTTGAACTGGCCATTCAGGCCTATCCAAACCAAACCAATATTAACGCGCTAGATTTGGGCACGGGCACTGGCGCTATTGCGCTGGCTATCGCGTCGGAATGTTCGCTGTGGAAAATCACTGCGACGGATCAATCTGAAAAAATTATCGAAGTGGCGCAATCCAATGCGCAGTTAAACTGCATCAATAATGTTCGGTTTGGAGTCGGTAGTTGGTACCAAGCGTTGCAGGGGGTTGAAGCACATAGCAAGCAGGGAAGTCAGGCCGATGATAAGTTTGATTTGATTGTCAGCAACCCGCCGTATATCGAGCCAGGCGATCACCACCTTAACCAGGGTGATGTGCGATTCGAACCACATTCGGCGTTAGTGGCGCAGCAAAATGGTTTGGCGGACTTGCGCCATATTATTGATCACGGCCAACAATACTTAAAACCAGCCGGTGCGCTCATGGTTGAACACGGCTACCAGCAGGGCGGAGCAGTTAGGACGCTTTTTACAGCGGCTGGGTTTAGGGGTGTAATATCCCATAAAGATTTGGCGGGGCACCCGCGAGTGACGGTAGGTTATTTGGCCTAAAACCGTGGCTTATTTGAGCCGTTTTAGGTTGAAGTGGTTCTATATTCAAGTAGCTCTAAAGTTAAGTGGTCTGGGCCTGACGAGAGCCCGAAGAGTCCCAAAGAAAAACGAATGAATTCGCGCGCATTGCGCCGTATAAAACAGAGCCCGCGATCCTTATGAGCTTAAACAACGATCAACAACTGCTGCGCTACAGCCGACAAATTATGTTGGCAGGTATCGACATAGAAGGGCAGCAAAAGCTGCTAGATGCACGGGTGTTGGTGGTAGGTTTGGGTGGCTTGGGGTCTCCGGCGGCGATCTATTTGGCAACCAGCGGCGTTGGGCACTTGGTGCTAGCGGATGATGATAACGTTGAGCTTTCCAACCTTCAGAGGCAGATTCTTCACAACGAGCAAAGTATTGGGCAATCGAAAGTAGAATCTGCAACCCAAACCTTGCAAGCGCTAAACCCCGATTTACGCATCACTGGTTTAACCTGCCGGCTTGAAGGCCAGCAGTTGCTCGAGCAAGTAGCACAAGCCGACGTGGTAGTGGACGCTAGCGATAACTTCAGCACTCGTTTTGCAGTGAACCGCGCTTGTATCGCAACCAAGACACCACTTGTTTCTGGTGCAGCCATTCGAATGGACGGCCAGGTTAGCGTGTTTGATAGCCGCCAACCCGAATCCCCCTGCTACCACTGTCTTTACAAAGATACCGGCGATGAAAACCTGAGCTGCGCCGAAAGCGGCGTGCTTGCGCCTCTTGTGGGTATTATCGGCTCCATTCAAGCGCTTGAAGTGATCAAGCTGATTACCGCAATGGGTAAGCCGTTAGTGGGCCGGTTATTGGTGCTCGATGGCCGCACAATGGGTTGGCGCGAACTAAAACTTCGTAAAGATCCTGGGTGCGCCCACTGCTCAAATTAGTTGCGCCATGTGAATATACTGGTATCAGGCCGGTCGTTTTTGACGCAGCTGCTATAATTTATTGCTTAGTGTCTTCATATCTACTTCGTAAATTGGTTTAGCGCAGACGTTTACTCGTATTGTTGATCTATGGATTAAGAACGATCAATACAGAACACTCGGCTATGCCATCAAAATATTTGCATCAACCATGGATGGAATTTAATGCATCTCGACCCTCGCACATTCATTGTGACTACAACGCTAGCAGCGTTTGTGATGATGATTGTCTTCTTCGCGCAAGCTCGCAGCTTCCCGGAATCCGTTAAAGGCTTTAAAATCTGGGGGTGTTCACTGCTGTTGATCAGTATTGCTGCAGGTCTGATTGCCGGTAGGCACGTGCTTCCCGATGTTATTTCTGTGGTACTGGGTAACGCCGCGATGACGGTAAGCCTTGCTTTGATGATTGCCGCGTTAGCCGTGTTCCACGGCAAATCTATTCCATGGAAGCTGCCGTTGTTGTGCCTGGTTTTAATGGTGCTAGGAATGAGTTATGCCATTAATACCGATCAGAGCTATCAATTTCGCGCGCGCGTAGCCACGACCATGAATGTTTCAATGTTTGCTATTGCCGCATGGAGCGCGTTTAAGGGACGCACGCCTAGTGAGTATCAATTTGGGGTTTTCTTTACCGGCATCAGTTTTACGGTGATGGCATTGGTCTGTTTGACGCGTTTAATGACGTTGCCTGAAGAAGGTGTTCATTATGAAGGATTGCTTGGAAATGATGTTTTTCAGCTCATTTACCTTGCATCGTTTAGCGTTACCGTATTATTGGTATCGGTGGGTTTTAACATCATGGGCCATGAGAAGCTGGTGGAAAATTACCAGGCTTTAGCGAGCCGTGATGAATTAACCGGGTTATATAATCGTCGTCGTTTTATCGAGTTGGCGGAACAAGAAGTACGACGCTCAGAACGCTACGAGCGGAACGTTGCATTGTTGCTGATCGACATTGATTCTTTTAAATCAATTAACGATACCTACGGCCATCAAGCTGGAGATGCGGTGATCGAAGATATCGCAGATGTTATGCGTGGGAATTTTCGTGAGGCAGATTTATACGGTCGGTACGGTGGCGAAGAGTTCATTGCGCTACTGCCGGAAACCTCGATCGGTGAAGCTGAATTTGTCGCCGAGCGAATGCGCCGCATTATTCACCAGCGTTGGGTTCGCCACGAAGGCAACGAAATAAACTATTCAGCAAGCTTTGGTATTGTGCAAAGGCATCCAAAAATGGAGCTGCAACAAATGGTAGCTCAAGCCGATAAAGCGTTGTATCGAGCTAAAGACAATGGCAAAAACCGCGTCGAAATCATTCAGATGGCGCTGCAAACATAACAAAGTTCATTAGACTCTAACGTTCTAAATTCACCCATAACGAGCTCTCGTCATGGGTCTTTCTGATTTTGCTCTAACGCCGAGTGAACGCCATTTGGCTCACTGCCGGCGGGTGGTTTTTTACCGATCTCTCTTTTGTATCACGGGATGCTATCATCTTGGTTATTAGTAAAATTCTTGCTGCCTGCTTCATCGATCCAATATCGAGTGACGGCCTAATGCAGAAGGGTTGCCAATTGTTTTGGTGGTTTTTTCTTTAGGAGTATTCAATGGAACTGGACCCGCGTACCTTTATTCTCGCTGTTACGGTTGTTGCATCTGTAATCGCAGTCGTGTTTTTTATTTTCGCGCGCAATTTCCCCGAGCCTATTAAAGGGTTTCGAGTGTGGGCCATAGCACTGCTTGTTGGCGTAGCGGCGGCGGCCATGATGGGCAGTCGTGGTGTGATTCCTGATGCCTACTCTATTGTGTTGGGTAATGCGTTATACCCCATCTCGATCGCGCTAATGATCGCAGCTATTTCAATATTTAATAATGATCTAATTCCCTGGAAAATCCCCTGGCTTTGCGTGGCCATTGTGCTGTTTGGAATGACCTATTCCTTGGGCGAGGAGAACGGTGTAGTCATTCGTGTTCACGTTGGGTCTTGGACCAATATCGTGCTCTTGGGTCTTGCTATATGGACCCTGCTTAAGCGGCTAGACGAGAAACAACTCCGAATGGGCGTTTATTTTACCTGCGCAAGCTTCACGCTGACTACGGTGATTGCCCTTGCTCGTATTATTACCTACATCGGTTGGGGCGGCGGATATGTTGATCTTCTAAATGAAAATTCGCTGCAAAAAGTATACGTCGTTTCGCAGTGTCTCAATATGCTACTGGTCTCGGTGGGGTTCGGCATCATGGGACAAGAAAAACTGGTCGAAAGCTACTATGCGCTGGCAACCAGCGACGCCCTAACGGGGCTACGAAACCGGCGGCATTTTCTTAATGTTGCCGAGCAAGAAATTCAGCGCGCAGAAAGATACCAACGCAACGCATCATTGTTGCTAATTGATATCGATCATTTTAAGGCCATTAACGATATTCACGGCCCAGAAACCGGCGATAACGTGATTAAAGATATTGCCGAAGTGATGCGCGAAAGCTTTAGAGAAATAGATATTCATGGCCGTTATGAAGGCGGAAAATTTATAGCGCTACTGCCCGAAACTCATCGGGCTGGTGCAGAAGTGATTGCAGAAAGAATACGGGTGGTTCTTCACATGCGACGCGTCGAATACAATGGTGGAGAAGTTTGTTATGGCGCCAGTTTCGGGATCGCCCAGCTTCAGCCCGGAATGTCGTTAGATCAATTGATCACCCAAGCAAATCACGCGCTTTACCAAGCTAAAGACAACGGCCGTAATCGGGTTGAGACGTTCTCGGTTGAAACCGTGTCATCGACCTGGCCTGAATATAGCTAACTCATTTCTGTTTAGATTAAGCTGCACATAAAACGCTGCGTGGCTGTGCTGTAATGTTACAAACTCTAGCGTAACCTCAGTCTCGGTTCTACGAGCGATAAATAATAATTTAAAAAATAAGGGGAAGCCGTTATGCAAGGCCAAATGATGAATCGTCCATTATTGATTTCTGGACTGCTGGAACATGCTGAACAGGTTTACCCTGGCAGCGAAATCGTGAGTCGTCAGGTTGAGGGCGGTATTCATCGTTACACCTATGCAGATGCTGGCAAGCGCTGCCGAAAGCTGGCTAACGCGCTTGCTCGTTTGGGGGTTGAACCCGGCGACCGAGTCGGCACGCTGGCATGGAACACCAACAGGCATTATGAATTATATTTTGCCGTGTCGGGGGTGCAGGCGGTGGTCCACACCGTTAACCCTAGGTTGTTTCCAGAGCAAATTGTTTACATCATTAACCATGCTGAAGACCGCTACCTGTTTGTCGACTTAACCTTCGTTGCACTGCTAGAGTCCTTTGCAGATCAGCTTACATCATTGCGCGGTATCATCGTAATGACTGATCGCGCGAACATGCCCAATAGCTCGATAGACGGATTACTTTGTTACGAAGAGCTGCTAGAAGCAGAGTCTGACCAATACGATTGGCCCTCTTTTTCAGAAGAAAGCGCAGCAGCGCTGTGTTACACCTCCGGAACCACCGGCAACCCCAAAGGCGTGCTGTACAGCCATCGCTCGACAATATTGCACGCTCAGGCCATTTGTCAGCCTCAAGCGCTCAACATCTCCAGTGACTCGATTGTGCTTCCTGTAGTGCCCATGTTCCACGTATGCGCCTGGGGTTCTCCTTATGCTGTAACATTGACCGGTGCCAAGCTGGTGTTTCCTGGGCCCAATATGGATGGCGAATCACTGCATCAGCTCATCGATGCCGAACAGGTCAATATGGCGTTGGGTGTGCCGACAATCTGGATGGGCTTACTGGCATACATGAAAGAGATCGGTAAAACCTTAGAGTCGGTCGAATCCGTGGTGGTTGGTGGTGCGGCGGCTTCACAAACCATGATCCAGCAATTTGAAGAAACCCATGGGATCTTCCTGGTACATGCGTGGGGAATGACAGAGACCAGTCCGTTAGGGACGATCAGCTCATGCTCGCAAGAAATGAAAGAGATGCCACTTGCACAGCGCTATAAACTTCAGCAAAAGCAGGGGCGGCCGATATACGGCGTTTCGATAAAAATTGTAGATGACGATGGCGTTGAGCTAGCTCGCGACGGTAAAGCGTTCGGACGTTTACTGATCACAGGTCCATGGATTGCAGCGAGCTACTTCCGCGAAGATCACCCTGAAAACTTTATTGAGGGCTGGTTCGACACAGGTGACGTCGCAACCATTGATTCTAAGGGCTACATGCAGATTGTTGATCGGCGTAAGGATGTGATTAAATCCGGCGGCGAATGGATTAGCTCAATAGAGCTGGAAAATGCAGCGTTGGGCCACCCAAGCGTGACAGAAAGCTGTGTGATTGGAGTCGCTCATCCAAAATGGGATGAACGGCCGATTTTACTGATTGTTAAAAAGTCAGGGGAAACCCTCGCTGAAGCTGAAATGATAGAGTTTTTAACTGGGAAGGTCGCGAAATGGTGGCTGCCAGATGCAGTGGTTTTTGTTGAAGAACTGCCACATACTGCGACCGGTAAATTACTAAAAATGACGTTGCGCGAGCAGTATCAGAGCTATCTGATAGACCGATGAATCAGCCGGTTGGTTAATTGATTGAAGCAATAATTATCTACTATTAAAAACAATTCCTAAGGGGATAACATGACAACAACACTAGAGACTTTACAGGCGCACGTGGGCAAAACATTGGGCCCCGGCGAGTGGTTCTCAGTAGACCAAAAGCGCATCAATGAGTTTGCTGAAGCGACTGGCGATCACCAGTTTATTCACGTCGACCAAGAAGCCGCAAAACAAGGTCCATTTGGCGGCACTATTGCGCATGGTTATTTGACGCTGTCATTGCTTCCAGTATTGCAAAAAGACGTGTCTATCAAAGTTGAAGGCGCAAAAATGGGTGTGAATTACGGGTTGGATAAAGTGCGGTTCTTAACACCGGTTAAAGAAGGTAAGCGCGTCCGGTTATCCAGTACTTTGGTTTCCGTTGTTGAAAAGCACCCGGGTCAATATTTAATGAAGTCGAAGGCCGTTATTGAAATCGAAGGCGAAGAGAAGCCCGCCATGATTGCAGAGACACTTGGGCTTGTATTTGTTTGATAGGTATTCGTTGAGTCAGCTTATGTTTCGCCTACTCGATCGCTTCGGCCGGCGCTGCTAGTGGCAAACCTCGTTCTGGTTCATGGCGCTTGGCACGGCGCTTGGTGTTGGTCCAAACTTGCGCCGTTGCTTGAGGTTCAAGGTCACCTGGTGTTAACGCCAGATATGCCAGGCCATGGCCAAGACAATACTCCTCTTAGTCGCGTAACCATGAAGCGTTACGTGCGCCGAATCAGCGAAACTGTTGAGAACCTCGGCGAAAACGTGGTTTTGGTAGGGCACAGTATGGGAGGGGTTGTGATCAGTCAGGTCGCAGAGCAAATACCTGAACGTATCGAAAAGTTGATTTATTTGACTGGGTTTTTGTTGCAAAACGGGCAGACTCTGTTCTCGACAATGCAGCACGAGCATGGCCAGTCGTTATCTGTTGCGGCGCAAAATGGTACTGCTTTAGAAGTGCCTGACCAGGTCTTTGCCGAGGTGTTTTACAGTGACTGCACTGAGGCCGAGCGAAGCTGGGCAAAACCGCAGTTAGCGGCACAGGCTGCATTGCCTTTTGCATCAAAAATTGCGGTTACTGAAGCCGGGTTTGGTTCCGTATGTAAAGCGTATATTCAATGTGAATTGGACTGCGTGATCAGGCCTGACGAGCAGGCTCAGATGATCGCCGCAACGCCTTGCGAGCACGTTATCTCAGTGGCCGCTGGGCACATGGCAATGATCTCGCAACCTGAGTTGCTGGCCGCGGCAATGTGCAAGATGGTTTCAAGCTGAGAGCGTGGGATCAGCGCAACCGCAGCGAAGCAGTTATAATTTTCCGATCAAATTTTTTCTAACAAAGCGATTTTAAATATGGCAGTTGAACGTAAAAAACTGGCTACTGGTATTGGTGCTGGCCTAGCTTTGTATTTGCTGGCCGCGGTAGGCATGGGCATTTCTTGGAGCATCACTCCAGATTCATATGACGTCGAGCAGGTTGCCGCCGAATACTTGAGCGTCGATCGTGGGCAATTGCCCGCCGGCGCTGTGGTCACATCATCGTTAATCAAAGTCACCGAGACTTTGCTGAATAAGTCTGGCGGGTATATCTCCAACGACCGATTTCCACCGGGGCTTTGGCTCGATAATATTTCAAACTGGGAGTTTGGTGTGTTGGTGCAGGTACGTGATCTCTCCGGCGTATTACGAGATAACCTCAGCCGTTCGCAATCCCAATCTACCGAAGATCGTGATTTAGCGGTGGTTGAGCCGCAACTCAATTTCAATAGTAACAGCTGGATCCTTCCATCGAGCGAATCGGAATACCAGAAAGGTTTAGTTTCGCTTAATCGCTACTTGGTACGTTTATCAGACCAAGGGCAAAGTAATGCGCAGTTTTATGCGCGCGCCGATAATTTGCGTCGCTGGCTAGAAACCATTGAGGCTCGGTTGGGTAGTTTATCTCAGCGGCTCAGTGCATCAGTTGGGCAGCGGCGCTTAAACACCGATTTGGCCGGCGATCCAAATGCCGCGCAGTCTACTCAAAGCGCTGCCGAGCTTGTGGTGAAAACACCTTGGCTTGAAATAGACGATGTGTTTTATGAAGCGCGAGGCACAGCATGGGCATTGACCCATCTGCTACGAGCGGCGCAAGTTGATTTTGCAAATGTACTCGAGAAAAAGAACGCGGCGGTTAGCCTTGAGCAAATTGTGCGGGAATTAGAGGCTTCACAAGAGCCAATTTGGGCGCCAATGGTGCTAAACGGTAGCGGTTTTGGGATGCTCGCCAATCATTCGTTGGTGATGGCTTCGTACATTTCCCGCGCGAACGCTGCGATCATTAACCTGCGTGAGCTGCTGTCTAAGGGGTGATGCGTTGAAACTGATGTCGTTTAATGTGAATGGAGTTCGCGCTCGCCTGGCTCAGCTTGAGGTGGTTTTAGAACAGCATAAGCCCGATATCATCGGGCTGCAAGAAATCAAAGTGCGTGATGAAGAGTTTCCGCTTGAGGCTGTCCAAGCCATGGGGTACCACGTATACCATTTTGGCCAGAAAGGCCACTATGGCGTTGCGCTACTGTCGCGTGAGCCTGCGGTATCCATTGAGAAAGGTTTCCCTGGCGATGCCGATGATGCGCAGCGACGTATGATCACCGGCGTATTCGCAGCCCAAGCTGGCGCGACGGTAACCGTTATGAACGGATACTTCCCGCAAGGCGATAGCCGCAAGCACGCCGTAAAATTCCCAGCGAAGCAAAAATTTTATTCTGATCTAATGGCTCATCTTGCAGAGAAATTTAATCCCGAAGAAAATGTCGTTGTGATGGGGGACCTAAATATATCCGCACAAGATATTGATATTGGAATTGGTGATGACAACCGTAAACGTTGGCTGAGCGCTGGTAAATGCAGCTTCTTACCGGAAGAGCGCGAATGGCTGGGCGCTGTTCATGCCTGGGGTTTGGAAGATACTTTTAGGCATTTAAACCCTAGCGCAGACGATTGTTTTAGCTGGTTTGACTACCGAAGCAAAGGTTTTGATCGAGAACCCAGGCGTGGACTTCGAATTGACGCTATACTGGCGACCGCTGGTATGTGTCAGCGTGTTTCAGGTGTTGGTATTGACTACCAGGCAAGGGCGATGGATAAACCATCTGATCATTGTCCGATCTGGACGGTGTTTGATTTGTGATGGTGCGATTCTTTCCAGAAGGAAGAAAGTACTTGTCACTATTCCGGGGTTCGGGTAGTATCCGCGCTCTTTATTTCGCATGGATCTGTTGGGTCAAAAATTGATGAAAACCTATAGCGCCAAGCCTGCCGAAGTCCAACAAGATTGGTTATTGGTAGATGCTACAGACAAAACATTGGGGCGTCTCGCCACCGAAGTTGCTGCCCGTTTACGCGGTAAGCATAAGCCTGAATATACGCCTCACGTAGATACCGGTGATTACATCGTAATCATTAACGCGGAAAAAATTCGCGTGACAGGTAAGAAGGCAACGGACAAGATGTACCACCACCATACTGGTTATCCCGGTGGTTTGAAGTCGATCAGCTTTAACAAGCTAATCGATAAAGCTCCAGAGCGTGTGATTCAAAATGCGGTTAAAGGCATGTTGCCTAAAAACCCATTGGGTCGTGCGATGTTTGGGAAATTAAAAGTTTATGCGGGTGGCGATCATCCTCATCAGGCTCAACAGCCTCAAGAACTTAACCTCTCTTAGATACAGGTAAGATAAGAGTATGGCAGTCACTCAATATTACGGCACCGGACGTCGTAAAACCTCAACCGCCAGGGTTTTTATCAAGCCCGGCGAAGGTAAAATTTCAATCAACGATCGCTCCATCGACGAATATTTTGGTCGTGAAGTAGCTCGTATGATCGTGCGTCAACCATTTGAAGTTGTAGATTCGGTTGATAAATTCGATCTATTCGTCACCGTAAAAGGTGGTGGAAGTTTTGGTCAAGCCGGCGCGATTCGCCACGGTATTGCTAGAGCGTTGATTAATTATGACGAAGCGCTTAAGCCTGCTCTGCGGGCTGCTGGATACGTAACGCGGGATTCGCGTGCCGTTGAGCGTAAAAAAGTCGGTTTGCGAAAGGCTCGGAAGAAACCTCAGTTTTCCAAGCGGTAGATTTTCTGGCTGGCATCTATTGTATGCCAACTTGCTTAAGCAAACTAAACGCCCGGTCCCGTATGGTTCAGGGCGTTTTTTTATGCCGGAAGATGGTCCGAGTTATTTTACCTGTAGCGTCTAACCCGAGAATTTTGCGGGTTTTATTATGGTAGAATGTCTCGGATTTTTGAGCTTGCCGTAATGTGGTCTAAACTACTGCTGCTAGGTCATAGTGTTTTGCTCCGTAGAGGGGCGTAATAAACGTTTTTATTCTGCAACCCGTTCCGAATGTAGTTGGGGATTTAACTCGATGAGTGACAACCAAGTAAATCAAAAGCGGCGCCGATTATTGATCGGCGTTACCTCTGCGATTGGCGCAGTGGGTGTTGGCGGTATAGCCGTGCCATTTATAGGCTCGTGGAGCCCAAGTGCTCGAGCAAGAGCTGCTGGCGCACCGGTAAAAGCGGACATTAGTAAACTAGAGCCAGGTCAGATGGTGATCATCGAATGGCGGGGCAAACCCGTTTTTGTGGTTCGACGAACTGAAGAAACCCTGGCCAACCTCACCAAACGTGATGACGCATTACGCGACCCTAACTGTGAAGAAGGGGAGCAGCCTGAATATGTTTCCAAAATCCACCGTTCTATCAAACCCGAATATCTCGTATTAACCGGTATTTGTACCCACCTTGGCTGCTCACCGAAGTTTCGGCCTGAGCTAGCCCCCGAAGATCTTGGTGAAGAATGGCTCGGCGGATTTTTCTGTCCTTGTCACGGTTCACGTTTCGATCTCGCCGGCCGCGTATTTAAAGGCGTGCCAGCGCCAACTAATTTGACCGTGCCGCCGTACAAATATATAAGCGATACCACGATTGTTATTGGTGTCGATGGGGAGGAAGCTTAAATGAGCACAAAGACAGGCCTACTTGGTTGGATTGACGACAGACTACCAGTCGTAAAAGCTTACGAAACACACATGAGCAAATACTATGCTCCGAAGAACTTCAATTTTTGGTATTTCTTCGGCGCAATAGCCATGGTCGTACTCGTCAACCAAATACTTACAGGTATCTGGTTGACCATGAGTTACGAGCCTAGTGCCGAAGGTGCATTTGCATCGGTTGAGTACATCATGAGGGATGTCGAGTGGGGTTGGTTGCTGCGTTATATGCATTCGACCGGCGCATCGGCATTTTTTGTCGTGATCTACCTCCACATGTTTAGAGGCCTGCTGTACGGCTCGTATCAAAAGCCGAGAGAGCTAATCTGGATTTTTGGCATGGCCATCTACCTGATTCTTATGGCTGAAGGCTTCTTTGGTTACTTGCTACCTTGGGGCAACATGTCCTTCTGGGGCGCTCAGGTAATTGTCTCGTTGGCAGGCGCTATACCGGTTGTCGGGGAAGATCTTGCACTTTGGGTGCGCGGTGATTTCCTTATTTCGGGTATTACGCTGAACAGGTTCTTCGCGCTTCACGTAGTGGCATTGCCGATCGTGTTGATTGCGTTAGTCGTCCTGCACTTACTTGCACTTCACGAAGTCGGTTCTAACAACCCAGATGGCGTGGATATCAAAAAGCATAAAGACAAAGACGGAATACCGCTTGATGGCGTAGCGTTTCATCCTTTCTATACCGTTCATGATCTTGTTGGTATAGCTGTCTTCTTGTTTGTATTTAGTATCGTAGTGTTTTACTTCCCCGAGATGGGTGGGTACTTCATAGAGCATGCAAACTTTGAGCCGGCGAACGGCCTGAAAACGCCGGAACATATTGCACCGGTCTGGTATTACACGCCGTTTTACGCGATGTTACGGGCGATTCCAGATAAGTTTGGTGGCCTAATAGTGATGGGCGGCGCAATCGCAATTATGTTTGTACTTCCTTGGTTAGATCGTAGTCCTGTTAAGTCGATTCGTTACAAAGGATGGGCGAGTAAAGGGTTTATCGTAGCGTTTGCCATTAGCTTTGTTATCCTCGGGGTTTTGGGAGCGATTCCATCGTCTGATGGGCGCACTATCTTGGCTCAAGTTTGTACGGTTATTTACTTCGCGTTCTTTATGCTGATGCCGTTTTACACAAAAGCAGAAAAGACTAAGCCAGTTCCAGAAAGGGTGACAGGTTGATGAAAAATAGACTGATTGTTGTTGTTTTTCTCTCGCTGTTTTCAGCGCTGAGCTGGGCGTCTAGTAGTGCGGTTCTTGATCATATGGAGCCAAATCTTGCGGACAAAGCATCTTTGCAAAAAGGCGCTAAAACCTACATAAATTATTGCTTTGGTTGTCACTCAACCAAATATGCTCGTTATGAGCGTATAGCCGATGATTTGGGAATTCCCCATGATCAATTTATGGATAACCTTGTGTTCAGCGATGCCAAGATCGGTGAGTTAATGCACATTGCGATGCCTGAAAAAAGCGCCAAAGCATGGTTTGGTGCAACGCCTCCTGACCTTACGCTGGTAACACGCCTTCGTGGTGTTGATTGGATGTATAGTTACCTAAGAGCTTTCTATCAGGATGCATCACGGCCTTGGGGCGTGAATAATAAAATATTCCCCGACGTTGGTATGCCGCACGTATTGTATGAGCTTCAGGGTACACAAATACTAGATTGCACTGGTAATCACAATGACAGTAGTCATGAAACTTGCGCTGATCTGAAGCTTGTTGAAGGTAGCGGCGCTTTGAGTGCAGAGCAGTATGACGAAGTCGTATATGACCTCGTTAACTTCTTGCACTACATGGGTGATCCTAGCCGAGAACAGCGCGAAGCATTAGGGATCAAAGTATTGATATTTATCTTTATCTTCTTCATCGCGGCTTGGTTTTTGAATCGTGAATTTTGGAGAGATATTCACTAAACGGTACTCCAGATTTTTGAAAATTGGATGAAGGGTATTACTGCTCTTCGCTGTTTAGTTTGTTGAGTTGTTTATTGCGTTATATTTTACATCGCGCAATTGGAGAGAATAAATGTCAGTAGTTACAAAACGATCGTCGATGGTGTTCTATTCCGATGGCGAAGATCATTACAGCCATCGCATCCGTATTGTTTTAGCTGAAAAAGGTGTTGCGGTTGAAATTGTTAATTTCGTAGGAACTATTCCTGACGAAGTTGCAGAGTTGAACCCATACCACCGTTTGCCAACATTGGTTGACCGCGACTTGGTTTTGTATGAGCCAAACGTGATGATGGAATATCTTGATGAAAGATTCCCGCATCCACCGTTGTTACCGGTGTACCCCGTATCGCGCGCAGAAGTCCGTTTGTTGATCTGCCGTGTTGAAAAAGACTGGGGCACCTTGGTAGATCAAATACTCGCTAAACCAGCAGAAGCTGAATTAGTACGTTTGAGAAAAGAGCTTACCGACGGTTTAGTTGGCGTTGGTCCGATATTCGAAGACAAGCCTTATTTCATGAGTGAAGAGCTGACCTTAGTTGACTGCTGCATAGCACCAATATTATGGCGCCTTCCAGTGTTAGGTATTGAATTGAACGGTAAGAAAGCCGCTCCTTTACTTAAATATATGGATCGTATGTTTAATTTAGAATCTTTTCAGACAAGTCTTACTGAAGATGAAAAAGATATGCGTGCGCCACGTATCAAGGCGTAACGGTTGTACTGTAAACTCAGCTTTTAATCGATGCTATTGTCGATTTCGAGTCATAAAAAAGGCCGTCTTGTACGGCCTTTTTTATGACTCGAAATCGTACGAGCTTTAAGCTTGCGTCAGGGTTAGGCTACACTTTTTTTCAATTAACTGTGCTAGGTTGCATCTTAGATTACGGATTCGACAAATGAATGACATGACACCGTTAAACCCATACTTAATTCGTTCAGTCTACGAGTGGATACTCGATAATAGTTGCACGCCGCACCTGCTGGTAGATGCGACGCACAATGAAGTCAGTGTTCCGGCAGAGCATGTTAATGATGGTCAAATCATTCTTAACGTGAATCCTGGTGCGATTGAACATTTACGTATGGATAACGATAGCGTTGGTTTTGAGTGCCGTTTTAGCGGATCTCCGTATCAAGTGTTCTTGCCTATCGGGTCAATTTTAGGCGTGTACGCGCGCGAAAATGGCAGAGGTATGATGCTGGAAATCGAAGCTCAAGCCGAGACCGAAGCTAAGAACACGGAATCTAGCGCCCCAGTGCCAGCGAAGAAAGGTGGATCACACCTGAAGCTCGTGGAGTAATGAGGTAACAACCCTCGTTAACTGTAAGCTCGCCCCCGTGCCCTGATTTATTCACCGAACAACTGAATTTCAATGAGCTCGCACAGTGCTTGGGTGGCAACAAGGTGTAACTGCTGGGTCAGCCCGGCAGACTGCGTTTCGCTGAATAATTCGAGCCTATCTGGTATTTTAACCTCATCCCACCATCTTTCTTGGTTGCAATTAAGCAGCACTACTTTAATTTGTCGCTGCTCGGCAGTGTGTATAGCTTGATGAATGGCGACTGTCTGTTCGTTGTTGGCAATGACTAGCAGCGTATCATTGGCTTGTCCCAGCGCTTGTATCTGGTTGGAGAAAATATCGCTACGATCAGGGCTTTCAGTGAGCGCACTTAATGCGCTTTCGCTGCATAGGTTAATCGCCGGTAGAGCTGGTCTTTCGCGCTCTAATCGGTTGAGCATGCTGTAGCAAAAGTACTGGCTTAAGCTGTTTGATGGCCCTGCCCCGAAGCACATTATTTTGTTTTCTTGGAGTAGGCTTTGCGCCATCCATTGAGCGGCAACAATCAGTGACTCTGATAAGTCATCTAATGCTTGTTGTTGCCAGCTCGCGCTGCTCGTCAATAACTGAGTAATACGCTCTTGCATAGAAAAGCCTCGTTAAAAATGGGGATGAAGTGGGCTGGGCTAATATGCACTGAACGCATCCTTGTGCCAGTTAAAAGTGGTTTCTGGTGCCTTACGCGCTGGTGTTGTTGCAGCGGTCAGTCCCGAGTTTGATACTGCAAGTACATCGAAACGACATGCGTATCGCTCGGTCAGGCCTTTTTGCTGCAAATAGCTTTGAGCGGCTAGCAACAGCTTTTTTTGCTTTTGATGATTGACCGTTTCCTCAGCACTGCCAAATTTTGAGCTGCGCCGAAAGCGTACTTCGATAAACACCAGATGGTCAATGTCCATCATGATGATGTCGATTTCGCCTCGTGGCGTTCGAAAGTTCCTTTCAACCAGTTTTAATCCGTGGGCTGTAAGGTATTGCAGGGCTAGCTCTTCGGCTGCTGCGCCGGTGCTGATAGCACTTGGACCTTTAGTGCGCTTCAAAGTCAGAACTCGCTAGGGGTGGTAATGCCCGGAGCGTTCCATTTTTAAACCTAACGGGTTTTAGTGTTCGTTGGATTTTACCGCTGCTCAAAAGCTTTAAGTATCCGGTAAAGGCGTACATGCCGTTCAATGGCAGCAATTCAAGTTGTTTGAGTCGAGGATAAATTCGATATGCGTCTGCGCCCAACGCATATAAGCGTGGATAAAGGCTAAATGACCGCGGCCAGTTGTTCTTTATTTGTCGCTTACTTGAGGTGTGGTTTTCCGCAAGCCATGGCGTTTCGTTAAAGATAATTCGGTCTAAATCGATGTCTTTGTCTTTGTTGGGTTCGCCGGAATAAATATTTGATATTGAGTAAATGGGTAAATCGTCGGCGTAGTAGTAATCGAGTAGTGGTTTAATCTGCCGGCCTTGGGCCGCAAGCGCCACCAAGAATATGAGTTCAACATCTTTTCTTCTACGAGTTTGACTCACCGAGCGCTGTTCTAAAATACGGTTGACCTGACGAATCCTGTTTTTGCTATTACTCACATGTAGGGTTTTTTGAATGATACTGGCGTATTTTTTGGGGTTATCGAAGGGCTGCAGCGACAGTACTTCGCCGCCGAGTTTCGCAAACTCATCAGAAAATGCCGTCGCGTTTCGTAGGCCCCAGTCACCTTTGGGGTGTATGATGATCGCCTTTTTGTGTTCGGCGTTCCAAGCTTGCCTGGCGGCCATGCGTGCGCTGTCTTCGCTAGCAAGACCAAATTGGTAGAGCGCATTGGTGGGGAAGCCTGAATCACGAATACTTGAGCCGTGAATGTTTGAACCTCGAATATAATTGAGCGATAAAACAGGTACAGGAAGGTCGATATCCGCGAGCTGCTCGACGTTCTCTTGTTTTAACGGCCCTATGACAAGCTCAGCGCCCTCATCGATCGCTTGCCAGTATAAAGTGGCGATATGGCTAGTCTCGGAGGTATCGTAAATACGCACGATGGGCTGTTTGTTCCTCTGCGCTTTGCCGCGATACACCCGGCTCATAAAACCGTTAAGTACCGCCTGACCTGCTCCAGAGAGCTCATGTTGCAGTGGCAGTAACAGCGCAATATTTTGAATAGGAGATTGCTTGATCTCCGTGAGTACTTTGACTTCTTCAGGTAGCGCATGGGTTAAAGGGTGATAAGGGTTCTTGGTTTGCCAGCGCTGCAGCAGCGAAACTTGCTGATCAATGCCCAAATCAAGGTTTTTACTGATCACAGCCAGCTCGAGCCAGCCTTTGGTTTCTGCGTCGCGGGTGGTTGCTAGGCCTTCCTGCAATGCCGCAAGCGAGGTATTCATCAGCGCGCGCCATATGGACTGATTATTGTTTTGGTAGCTTTGCTCGCCTAAATCTTGAATCAGAGGTTCTACAAAAATCAGTTCCTGCGCGCTTTTTAGGTAGTGTTGCTGCGCTTCATAAGATTGAGCACGTATTTGAGCGAGCGTAATTTGCTCGTTCAAATTAATGTTGATGTAAGACTGGCGTTCTAACTCAGCAAGCAAACTAAGTGCTTGAGCCGGGTTCGATTTTGCCAACGACAACTGCGCCGAGACCAGCCCATAACGAATTTTTAATTGGTCGGGAAGTGTCTCTGGTATGATTCGCTCGTGTAGCGACTGAGCCTCTGAAAAATCACTGCGCGCAATCAGTCGTGCAGTGGCGTCGAGTAAATATCGTTCCATTTGTGGCGACGTTGATTGCTCGGCGAGTGCCAGTAATTCCGAAATGCTGAACTTCTGTGTGGATATTTCGCTCGCTGCGCTTGTAGCTGTAACATCGGTTTGTGCTGTAGCCGGTTGCTGCGGTTGACTGCTGCAGCTGCTCAGAATCCATACCAGGCCCATACAATAGACACAGGCACGAGCTAACCCCAAAGAGGGTTGTACGTTGATTGGTCTACTGAAACTCATCCGTAGGTTTTTCCATGTCAATTACATTAAGCAGTGAAGCAGGCGTGCCGATAGAGCCAGGGCTCTATATTGTGGCAACGCCAATCGGCCATCTCGAGGATATCACTGTCCGCGCAATTTCAGTACTTAAGCAGGTAGATATTATTGCTGCGGAAGATACTCGGCATAGCGCAAGGTTGCTACAAAAATATCAAATCAACACACCACTGACGCCCTATCACGACCATACCAACCCCGCCCAGCGCGCAAAAATTATCGACCGATTGCAACAGGGGCAACGAATCGCCCTTATCAGTGACGCCGGCACACCATTGATTTCAGACCCAGGGTTTCGGTTGGTATCTGAAGTGCGAGCGCTTGGAATCAACGTAATACCTATTCCGGGTGCTTGCGCTGCAATTGCCGCAATGTGTACATCAGGATTACCCTCAGACCGATTTCTATTCGAGGGCTTTTTACCCTCAAAGCAAGGTGCTCGGCAGCAAGCACTAGCAGGCCGAGCCAATGAGATTGCCACACTAGTGTATTACGAGTCACCGCGGCGCTTAGCCGATACCCTTAGAGATATGAGCGTAGCCTTTGGGCCCGAGCGACAAGCAGTGATTGCACGGGAACTCACCAAGCTGCACGAGCAAATTAAGTGCGGGGCACTATCCGATCTCATTGCGGCGGTTGATGCCGACGACAACCTACGCCGCGGCGAATGCGTATTGCTGGTGAAAGGCTGTCCGGTAAGAACCGATCCGGGTTTATCCCAAGAGGCCATCGACATCATGCAGACGTTAATTGCCGAACTACCGCTAAAACAAGCCGCCAAATTAGCGGCGCAAATCACCGGCGAAAAGAAAAATGCACTGTATGCCTGGGCGTTGAGCTTCCAAAGCGACGCCAAATAATAGCCAGTCAGCAAATGGATACCGCTACAGATGTATTGCTGCTTGAGTTTGGCTGCCTGTTTGAGTACCCTGTGCGCCGAGAGTCGGCTGGGCAATCGCTGTTTAGTGTTTCGATACTATTCGGAGGAAAGTCCGGGCTCCGCAGGGTAGAGTGCCAGGTAACGCCTGGGAGGCGCGAGCCTACGGAAAGTGCAGCAGAAAATATACCGCCCGGCCGCAAGGTCAGGTAAGGGTGAAAAGGTGCGGTAAGAGCGCACCGCGCGAATGGTAACATCTCGTGGCAATGTAAACCCCACTTGGAGCAAGACCAAATAGGGATCCAATGCGCGGCCCGCGCAGGATTCGGGTAGGTCGCTATAGGTGCAAAGCGATTTGCATCACAGATGAATGATTGTCCTCGACAGAACCCGGCTTACAGGCCGACTCTCACTTATTATCTCTTTTTGCCAGCCCAGCCCCTTGTGTTTTGATAAGGGCGCGGCTCGGCAGCGGTTTTTTACATTCGTTAAATAATCCGCAAATTCATTCCCAATTTTTGATGAAAACTCATCACTCAAAACGCCAAACTTAAAGTGATTTGTAAGGTTACTTACTTACCTTTTTGTTTGCTAAGGCGAAACCCAAAATATCTGATTTTAAAGCCATTTTATTTATTCCGTCGGAACACTTTTATTGTTGACAGCCTACGCCAGCTCTCTATAGTTCGTGCTTAGTGGAGAATTGTGGGAAAAAAGGGTTAATAGTGTAGTTTCGTGGAGAAGTGAGTGTTTACAGGTAGCACAGCGCTGGTAGTTGACGACAAAGGACGGTTAGCTGTTCCTACGCGTCAGCGTGCGCCGCTTTTGGATGCTTGTGAAGGGAAATTAGTCATCACCGTCGATACCCATGAAAAATGTCTGCGTGTTTACCCCGCTGAGGAATGGCAAGCCGTTGCTGCACAGCTGGTAAAATTAAGCGATTTTAAATCCGCGACCCGAAACCTAAAACGTCTGTTACTCGGAAATGCAGAAGAAGTAGAGATGGACCGAAACGGTCGAATCTTGGTTTCTGCCTATTTACGAAACTTTGCCGGCATCAAAAAAAATGCCGTGTTGGTTGGTATGGTGAACCGGTTTGACCTTTGGGATGGCGACCACTTGCAGAGCCGCAGCGGTGATTGGACCGCGGAAGGCTCACAAGGTGGGTTTGATGATTGCGATGATCTTTCGGAGTTAGAGCTATAACCAGTATTGAACAGCAAGCCTATCGCCATAGCCCAGTGCTATGTGATGAGGCTATCGAAGGCCTTGCGATCACGCCAGATGGCGTTTATGTCGACGGGACTTTTGGACGGGGCGGACACAGTAGGGTCATCCTTTCCAAGCTTGGCCCAGAAGGCCGGCTTATTGTAATTGACCGAGATTTGCAGGCCATTGAATGCGCAAACGAGCTGTTTGGCGACGATAGCCGGGTCACCATTTGCCACGCAAGCTTTTTAGAGCTGACCGACTGTATTGAAAAAGTTGGTTTAGCAGGAAAGCTTGATGGAATCTTGTTTGATTTAGGTGTTTCGTCACCGCAATTAGACGATGCCTCAAGAGGGTTTGGTTTTTCCAAAGACGGCCCGCTTGATATGAGAATGGAT
>JAESUM010000014.1 GCA_016763075.1 Pseudomonadales bacterium | reverse complement strand
GGGTTCGGGTTCGGGTTCGGGTTCGGGTTCGGGTTCGGGTTCGGGTTCGGGTTCGGGTTCGGGTTCGGGTTCGGGAGCAATTGTTTCCGGCTCCGCAGATGTTGGCAATACTTCTTGCTCAACGGGCGCCGGCTCAGCTACCAGAACCTCGATCGATGCTTCGACTCTATTTTCAGAAACGCTGCCGGTAACTGCCTCAGTGCTGACTTGAGTAAGCGGGTCTGCAGCGTCGGTATTTTCATCCGTTATAGGTTGATCAAGCGACTCTTGTTCGAGTTGAGCCTGCTGTTCCAGCTCTTTTTGCTCTTGAGCTAAACGTTTCTTTTCTTGTCGTTTTTTTCTACCGAACATAGGTGCGTCAAAGATCTCTAATCAAACTATTTGGTGAACTACGGCTAGCGATGGCCATCCTACCATTAGCTGGGGGTTTACGGTATGGTGAGGCCCGCTCGCAGGGCTGGTTTATTAGGTATAAACCTTACCGAAACCCCAAATTATAAGTTCAATTTATTTTGAAGAATTACATGACTAACTTGCCCCACTTCCGCCTAACCAACTGGTTTTTTAAAACGCTTTTCTCGGCTCTTTTTGCGCTATTGATAACTAGCAATGGCTACGCATCTGCGTTTAACAACACCCACGAATATACGCTTTCCAACGGTCTAAAACTGATCGTAAAAGAAGATCATCGGGCACCTATTTTTGTCTCGCAGCTTTGGTACGGCATTGGCTCCAGCCACGAAACCACCGGTATGACAGGGGTTTCTCACGTACTCGAACACATGATGTTTAAAGGCACTACCAAAACCAAGGCAGGCGAATTTGCCGAACTAATCAGCCGCTACGGCGGCACGCACAATGCCTTTACCACACGAGACCACACTGGTTATTACCAGCTAATGCCCAATGACCGGCTTGAGCTGATACTCGAATTAGAAGCTGACCGAATGCAAAACCTTCGCATTGACGAAGAGCAATTTCAGCGTGAGTTAAAAGTTGTCATGGAAGAGCGCCGCCAGCGCACCGACGACCGGCCCACCAGCTTGGCGTATGAGCACTTCACTGCCGTAGCCTTTGCAGGTAGCGGCTATAGCCACCCCGTCATCGGCTGGATGAAAGACATCGAAGGCCTTACCGCAAAACAAGCCATGGATTGGTACAAACTTTGGTATGCGCCCAATAATGCGGTGCTAGTGATCGTCGGTGACCTGGACCCTAAACAGGTGTACGCGCAGGTTCAGCGCCACTTTGGTTCTATCCCGCGCATTGAGTTCCCGCAAAACAAACCCATTACTGGGCTGGGTTATCGCAGCGGCCAACGCCGTATAGAAATGAAATTAAAAACTCGCCTGCCACATCTTTTTTTGGGGTTTCGTGCGCCTAATGTCATCACCGCCGAGCACCCGTGGGAGCCTTACGCACTGGAATTATTAGTTGGCGTATTGGATGGCGGGTTTAGCGCTCGTATCGAAAAAGAACTGGTTCGCGGCACAGAAGTGGCCTCAAGTGCCGGCGCCGGATATAACTTACATTCGCGCGGCGACAGCCTAATCACCATCAGCGGAACACCTAATCTACAAAAAGGCTTTACTCTTGATGACTTGGAAAACGCGCTCATTGCGCAGCTCGATCGTTTTAAGACCGAGCCTGTAAGCGAGCTGGAGCTTGCCAGAGTACGCACCCAGCTCATTGCCGCACAGGTGTTTTCTCAAGACAGCATCAGCGCTCAGGCTAGCCGCATTGGAAAAATTGAATCCCTTGGCCGCTCTTGGCGCAGCCTTGAAAACGACACCGCGCAGTTACAAGCCGTAACCACCGAGCAGATCCAGCAGGTCGCGCAAAAATATTTGACCAGCGATGCACTCACGGCCTTAAGACTTTTGCCTATAAAAACTGCTACAACCCAACCGCTTAGCCATTCATCATTATGACCGATCAAGCGCCTTTATTAGATGCTGAACCCAAGTCACGTTTCAGCCGCAAAACACTCAATTTTCTAGCCTTCGGGTTGGTATCCGTCATTGCGTTGCTGTCGTTGACCGGGACAGAATCTACCGAAAATACCCAACAAGAAAGCAGCGCGGCCCAGACTGCCCCCCCTGAAAACGCAATTCGAGCTATCGAACAAATATCCCCAAATATTGACCTTAACTGGCAAAGCCCAGAAGTGCATCACTGGGTTAACGAAGCTGGGGCCCGGGTCTATTTTGTTGCCAGCCCACAATTACCGATGCTCGATATACGGCTAATATTTAATGCCGGCTCTGCCCGCGACGCCACCAAACCCGGTATCGCTAGGCTTACCAATGCCTTGTTAGCTGCGGGAACCAAACAGCTAAACGCCACGGAAGTGGCCGCTGGGTTTGAGAAAGTAGGCGCTCAATTTGGCCTCGGTGCATACCGCGATATGGCGCTGATTCGGCTGCGCAGTTTATCGGAGCTTAACCAGCTAATGCCGGCTCTTGACCTGCTGGCTAATATTGTTAGCTCTCCGGCGTTTCCTGCCGATGCAATAACACGCGATAAAAACCAAATGCTGGCCGGTATTCAGCATGCACAGCTACAACCTGGCAGTATCGCCAGCAAGGCGTTTTACCAGGCGTTATTTCCTGATCACCCTTATGGTATTGCCGGTGCCGGCACCGAAGATTCAATACCCCTTATTAAGGCTGTCGACCTCAATAAGTTCCACCAACAGTATTACGCTAGCCAGAACCTAACCATTGCTTTGGTCGGTGCAATTAGCGTGAACCAAGCCAAGCAGATTGCCAACCGCATGACCCGCGACTTACCCACGGGTGCTGCCGCAGCGCCATTGGCTAAATCGCCAATTGGAGCCCCCCAACGACAACACATTGAGTTTGAATCCAATCAAACCCATATTTTGATGGGAACGACGGCTATTCGGCGTGACAACCCGGATCGTTTTGCATTGATACTGGGCAACGAGATTCTTGGCGGAGGTGCATTGACCTCGTTACTGGGGCAAGAGATTCGGCAAAAAAGAGGGCTTTCGTACAGCGTAAGTAGCCACTTTATTGCAATGCAAAGCCAAGGGCCATTTCAGATCAGCCTGCAAACACGCAACGACCAAACCCAACAAGCACTCGATGCTATTTTGCAGGTGTTGAGCCAGTTCGTTGAACAGGGCCCAACGCAGCAGCAGCTTGATGATGCGAAACGCCAAATGGCCGGCCATTCGTTATTTAGCAACGCTAGCAACGCAGGTATTGCTAGCCAGCTTGGCTCGGTGGGGTTTTATCGACTGCCGATTGAGTCGGTTTTTAAAAACCAGTTACAGGTTCAGCAAGTCACTCGTGAGCAAGTTAAAGCGGCCTTCCAACATTATTTGGACCCGAAAAAATTAACCATCATTACGGTTGGTAGCCGTAAAAATTCCGCCACTGATGCGCCCAATAGCTCGCAACCGGATCAATAACTCTGTCTATGCCACGCTCTTCTTCACCGCGCCGCGGCGCATCCGGCCAAAAACCCGCCTCTACTAAAAATAATGGTGGCCAGGTTCGTATTATTGGCGGTCGCTGGCGCAGCCGCAAAATTGAGTTCCCTGGCGCTAATGGGTTACGCCCAACCGGCGACCGGATTCGCGAAACGTTATTCAATTGGCTACAGCAAGATGTCATTGGTGCGCGGTGCTTAGATCTGTTTGCCGGCAGCGGGGTGCTTGGAATAGAGGCTATTTCGAGGGGCGCGGCGCATTGCACATTTATAGATAACTACGAGCCTGCGTGTAGCTCGCTACAACAGCAGCTGTCTACGCTTAACGCAGAGCCAGCTCAAGCGAATGTAGTGCGTAACGACGCACTTAACTGGCTTAAAACTACCAAACCTGTAAACCAGTTTGATATCGCTTTTATCGACCCACCGTTTGCGCAGGATATTTCAGCTTCGTGCTGCGAACTACTTGAAGCCAGCACAGTATTAAGTGATAACGCGCTTATTTATGTAGAAACTCAGCGCAGGCCAGCAGGCCAGCAAACGCCCGACAACTGGCAACAGCTGCGCAGCAAATCTAGCGGACAAGTCACTTATTCTTTATATCAACGGATGAAGGCCCTTTAGCAGCCATCTGCATTTGAGACCCACATCAGTTTCGTATACCATCCGATTCATTCAACAAAAATCGTTTCACTATTTCAGTCAGCACCTACCGATATGAACATTGCTATTTACCCTGGAACATTCGACCCCATCACCCGCGGCCACATCGATATTCTTGAGCGCGCTTCCGGCTTATTTGATCAGGTCTATCTCGCTATTGCATCGAGCAAAAGCAAGAAACCGATATTCAGCTTAGAGCAGCGGATTGAACTGGCTAAACAATCGCTCAGCCATCTCAATAATATTTACATGGACGAACTCACCGGTTTGACCGTTGATTTCGCTAAAGATAGAGAAGCCAACATCATTATTCGTGGCATTCGTACGGTTGCGGATTATGAATATGAGCTGCAGCTGGCCAATATGAACCGCTCGATGGCACCTAAAATAGAGACTATTTTTCTCACCCCTGCCGACAACTTATCGTACATATCGTCTAGCTTGGTAAAAGAAATTGCTTTGTTTGGCGGCGAAATATCTAAGTTTGTTGCGCCTCCGGTTGAAGAAGCACTAAAGAAGCACTTTACTTAGCTACACGTGCTGCGGTTTGGGTGATGCTTCACTCAAGCTAAGATCCTTCAGGCTCGATACTTCCAAGCAGAGCGCCTGATGGCAAGCTCGCCTGCGCTATAGCGCCCACACTTAAGAACTAGAAAGTACTCAACATGGCACTGCTTATTACCGATGAGTGTATCAATTGCGATGTTTGCGAACCCGAGTGCCCGAACGACGCCATCTCAATGGGCGAAGAGATTTATATCATTGATCCCGACAAATGCACGCAGTGCATCGGCCACTTCGATACCCCCCAATGCCAGGAAGTCTGCCCCGTAGACTGCATCCCTCTCGACCCAAACCATATCGAGACAGATGCGCAGTTACAGACTAAATTCGAAGCATTGCAGTTACTAAAGTAAATTCACGTTGGTGAATACTTCAGCTCACTACATTTCAGGTTTAATCTTCTCGTAGCTATAGATCAGCTCGCGGATTTCATCCGGCATGCGATATTTTTGTTGGGTTTTTTGATCAAAACAAACCATTCTTGCCTTAAAGGTCGAAATCGGGTTTTCATCTTGATCAGAATAAAACAACGCTGCAGTGTAATCGAAGCTGGTATTGCCAATTCTGCTCACACGGGTACAGACGTCTACTTTTGCCGGGAAGTGTAACTGTTGACGGTACACGCAGGTTGCCTCCGCCACCACTCCGCCGGCACGCCCAAGGTTGGGGTTGAGCAACTCTAGCTCTTCTCCGTAAAACGTTCTTCCGGATTCGTAATAAACCAGGTAAGTCGCATTGTTGACGTGGCCAAGTGCATCCATATCGCCCCAACGAACATCCATTGCTCGAACACAGGAAAAATCGTTCTTATTCATGTTCAACTACTCAAAATTCAAAACCGGGACAGTCTAAAGAAATGCGGCGCTGCCGTCCAATATGCTCGAACCCACCAGAGTGCGTTCAGTAGTGCTGGAAAATCGTGTAATATTGCGCTGGCCCCTACCGGGCAAAAAACACTCTACTTATCACTGATCACGGGTACCTTTTCTGTGCGTTTTAATCACCTCGCTATTGTTTATTCTTTTTTCATACTGTTTTCTTCCAGCTTATTGGCAGACGCCATCAACTTTAACCTGAACGATCGGGCCTTTTTTGTTGAGTACAGCCATCTTCCCGACGAATCAAATGCAGTGTTTTCAGGGTCACTTTTGCATCACGCCGACAATGGCGATCTCATTTCTGCGCGCTTTCATATCGAGCAGAATTTGTATGACGTGAACAAGAATATAATTGCCGGCATTGGTGCGAAGGCAGTCGCTATTGATGCAAATGGTTTCGACGGTGGCGCACTCGCATTAAGCGCATACCTCAAATACAAAATCCCACAGAACAATAAACTGTCAATCGCGTCGGCATTTGACTACGCACCTGAGGTTGTAAGTTTTATTGATCTCGAAGGTTTCTTTAAGGCAGAGTTCACCATCAAGTATCAACTTATTGATCATGCCAGCGCATACATTGGCGCTCGATCGGTCCGACTCGATGCAACCGCCAACAACAAATCAACCTTTGAAAGCGGTGCCTTTTTTGGAATCAGCATCGACATCTAAAACGTTTATATGCTTTATATAAAATTCTATTCCAATAATAAAAAATAGAACTTTCTGTTGATTGGCACCAAAGCCCTGTCTGAAGGCTAATCATATTTTCACTTAAATCTTCGCGCTTACTCTGAAAACATTCACACCTCTGTAATATTCCCCTATTACGATTCAGCCCGAAAACCGGTGTTATCATTTCGATACCGCAATAATTTTCACAAGGACTACTCCGTATGAAAAAAAATCTCATTCCTCTAATTTTGAGCGGGCTAACATTAGTAAGCGCGTATACCGCAACGGCATATGCAGATAACTCAACCCAGTTATATGGCAAGGCGGTATTGTCACTGCAAAACCATGAAAAAGATGCGGCAGGCTCGATGGAAAGCGCATGGAAACTAGAAAGCCATGCTTCACGCTTGGGCATTAAAGGAAATGTACAACTCGAAGAGCAGCTAAAAATCGTTTACAAAGTCGAGTACGAAATTTTTCTGGATGATGGCAAGGGAAACAACAGCGAATTCAAACAACGTAATACCTTTATTGGCTTGAACGGTGATTGGGGTACTTTGTTTGCAGGAGTACACGACACTCCTCTTAAAATCGCTCAAGGTAAAATTGATTACTTCAGCGACATTACCGATATGAAATTGGTAATCGACGGTGAAAACCGAATGAGCAACTCTGTACACTACAGCTCACCGACTTTTGCTGATGCCTTTTCGGTTAAGATCATGACCGTGCTTGGCGAGGACAACACACCCAGCAACAATGACGATAGCTTGACGGATCACATTTCAGCATCTATCAACTACAAAACAAAACAGTTTGCTGCAACGGTAGCAATAGACGACGACATCAAAGGCCAAGATATCTTGCGGCTTGTCGCACAATACAAAATGGGAAAGTTTACCCTTGGTGGCCTTTATCAAGAGTCAGAATCGGTAGCGACAGGAAATTCGCTGGAGGGCATCGTTGTAAGTGGCTCGGCAAAACTGGACAACGGCTACACGGCTAAAGTACAGCTCAGCCAGTCTGACCAAAAAGTGCTTGGCGGCCAGCTGTTATCCCTAGGCGTAGACAAGAAGCTTGGTCGTAAGACTAAGCTATTCGCCTATTTCACCGCAATGGATGCCGACGCCAGTACCGATGAACAAACCTTTTTCGGGTTCGGTATTCAACATAAATTCAGCAGCGCGCTATAAGGCACGCATGGAGCAAGCAATACGAAAATGCTCCATGATGGTTGTTCAGCCATACAAAACCCGATACCAACTTTAAGTTGGCAGAAGGCTGCATAACCCACTCAGAATGCGAGTGGGTTTATGTTAATCCGATCAGGTTGGGTTTTATCTTAGCGCAAGGCGCTTAAATAGCACCTTTGCCATATCCAGATATTGGCTTCGTGGGCGGGTCCGCCATCACGTGAGGCTCGATTTTGGTAATCAAACCTCCTCTTTGTAGAAAGAGTTCCATTTCGCTAGCAATGGAATTCCTCACCTCGCATCGAGACGTTTCATGACTTTGAGATACATCTTCAGCGGTTAACCGCCGTGGCAAACTATCGACTGGTCGATCTATACCGTAAACCAAGTTCATAACACCTACACATCCTTTTTTGGGGTAAAAAAACAGTGGGTATATTTAGTTATAGGCTATGCATTTGAAGTTGCGCAAGGTGATTTTAAAAAAAAGATTAAATTATTTTTTAAGGCTAGGTTAGTTCTCGGTCAACCTGCGAATCTAATACGAAAATCACATTAGTTTTTGATGATTAACCCGTCTATAAATTGTGTTCTTTAACTCTTTTTCCTCAGCCTGATACCTATTCGAATCGGCGAAAATACAGTCAAATACAGCGTAAAAACTGAATCCGACATGGTTTTTTGAATCACTCAATAGAAGTTTTGGGTTACGACATTTCACGCTAACCATTTATTGATGAGTGGCCAGTGTGCGCAGATTAGGAAAGGTATTCGATGCGCAAAGCGCCGACGAGCTCAGGGCAAATAAAATGTACCGGGGACACGGGTAAGGCAGAAGCTCATTCGAAAGTTAATCAGAACGAGACAAATTTTGAAAGTTACAAAAGATAACGGACGTCATTTTTCAACCTCGACTAGATACGAAGTTGAGAAACGACGCGTTTTGTTGCGTTAAAGCGGGCGAGCGTTAAACCGCATCTGCACCCATTTCACCGGTACGAATCCGCATGATTTGACCTAAGTCAGTCACGAAAATTTTCCCATCGCCTACTTTTCCAGTGTGTGCTGCTTTCACAATCGCATCCAAAACCACATCAACCTGATCTTCTGAAATTGCAATATCGAGCTTAACTTTCGGTAGAAAATCCACAACGTATTCCGCACCACGATACAGCTCAGTATGGCCTTTTTGGCGCCCAAAACCTTTGACCTCAGTGACCGTTACTCCGGTAACACCTACTTCGTTTAATGCATCCCGTACGTCATTCAATTTGAAAGGCTTAATTACAGCAGTTACCAATTTCATATGTTCACCATCTTAAAATACGCGAAATAAACGAATCGCCAATAGCCGGTTCGCTGGGTTTAGTTTTTATACATTTGGTCTTAGATACTAGAGATCAGTTCGCTAACAATCAATAGTGCTAGAGAAATCCACTTAAAGCACTCTAAGTTGATACCCTTATATGTGCTGATACATTTATTTTAGTCAAAAAAAAGCCCCGCATGTGCGGGGCTAAAAATATTACAGTTTATCGTTCCAGAGCTTACACCTTAAGGTGCTTTAGTAAACTCAGGGTATGCTTCCATTCCACACTCAGAAAGGTCAACGCCTTCGTACTCTTCTTCATCAGAAACTCGAAGACCGAATACCATGTTAAGGATTGCCCAAACTACTAGGCTTGCTCCGAATACCCAACCAAAGATAGTGGCGGCACCGATCAGCTGACCAACAAGGCTCACATCACCGTTTGTAAGCGGCACCAATAATAGGCCTAACAAACCACATGTTCCGTGAACAGAGATGGCACCGACGGGATCGTCGATTTTCATTTTATCTAAAGCAAGGATACTAAAGACTACAAGTACGCCACCGGCCATGCCGAACAACGTTGCTTGCAATGCTGAAGGCGTTGAAGGTTCAGCAGTAATTGCTACTAGACCCGCTAATGCACCATTCAACAACATAGTTAGATCAGCTTTACCGAACATCAGTCGAGCAGTTAACATAGCGGCCATGGCACCACCAGCTGCAGCCGCGTTTGTGTTCAAGAACACCATCGCCACCGAGTTAGCACTTGCGATATCGCCAAGTTTCAATACTGAACCGCCGTTGAAGCCAAACCAGCCCATCCACAAGATGAATGTACCTAATGTAGCCATCGGTAGGTTTGCGCCAGGAATCGGGTTAACCGTTCCGTCTGCATTGTATTTGCCTTTACGCGGCCCAAGAAGTAGTACACCGGCTAAAGCAGCTGCTGCGCCCGCCATGAGAACAATACCGGAACCCGCAAAATCAGAGAACCCAAGGTCGCCAAGGTTATAAAGACCAAAAACGTCTTTGCCATTCCAAGTCCAAGAACCTTCTAATGGGTAGATCACGCCAGTCATAACAACTGCGAATGCGAAGAAGACCCAAAGTCTCATTCGTTCAGCCACTGCACCAGACACGATAGACATCGCTGTTGCGACGAAAACCACTTGGAAGAAGAAATCAGAAGCGGTTGAATAAATCGAACCTCCACCGAAACCATCTTCACGTCCTGCGAATTCACCCAGCACTGCCTCGGTATCCACTTCTTCAATACCGGCCAAGAAATACTCGCCACCGTACATAACTGCATAACCACACGCCATATACATCATGCATGAGATTGCATACAAACCCATGTTTTTGGTCAGAATTTCAGTTGTATTTTTAGAACGAACTAGACCCGCTTCCAACATTGAGAAGCCAGCAGCCATCCACATTACGAGCGCGCCACACATCAAAAAATAGAAGGTGTCGATCGCATATTGCAGTTCAAAAACGTTATTTTCCACACTCATTACCACTCAAATTATTAGTATAAATTGCTTCGACGTACGCTAGATTGCGTCGTTCCCGGTTTCGCCAGTACGTATTCGTACTACCTGCTCTAGCTCGGAAACAAAAATCTTTCCGTCGCCAATTTTACCTGTGTTAGCCACCGTTGAGATTGCTTCAATCACTTGATCCAGTAAATCTTCAGAGATCGCGATATCCAATTTAACCTTTGGGAGAAAATCCACAACGTACTCCGCGCCGCGATAAAGCTCCGTATGTCCTTTTTGTCTGCCAAAGCCTTTCACTTCAGTGACCGTGATGCCCTGTACCCCAATTTCAGACAAAGCTTCCCGCACGTCATCAAGCTTGAAGGGTTTAATTACAGCCGTTACTAATTTCATTCGTGCATACCTCTTTTGGGTGCCCTTTGCTGAAGGTTGCGTGGGGCTCTTTTTATTGTTATCAGCTCTTCGATATCGATTCGATATCAAAAACATATCGACATCGAACAACCGAATAGCATGCCAATTGCAATACGCAGGCCAACTCTATAAATAAAAAATACCGCTAGAATCCAGTGATAGGTCGAGCCTACGGCACAGCGCTCTCATTGACCGCACCCATGCGGTGCGCTCAAAAAACAACGCACCACAAAAGCTCGCTTTTCAGGCTGTAAGGCCCATATCTAACAGCCCTTATAGCTGCTCACTAGTCACTTGCAATTCCAGCTGCATTCGCCAGAATAGTGAGCGCGTTTTTATGCGCAAGCCCCGCGGGGGTGCAACACCAGCAATCTGACATCTCATTACAGTAATAAGAAAAAAGGATGTATTCATGACCACGCCAAACACCACCCTCGAGTTTTATAGCAGCAACGGCTGGGCTAACCGAGTCGGTATTTCGATTCAAAGCGCATCAAAAGATCAAGTTTCGTTACACCTTCCATACGATGAGCAAAACCTTAACGCCCCTGGCGGCGTGGTTCACGGCGGCGTGATTGGCACACTGATACACGATGCAGGCTATCTGCTCACTCAGCTGCACTATTTAGATACACCGTCTTCGCTAATCAAAGCACTGGATATACAGGTCAACTATATAACCGCGGCATTTGAAGCCGACTTAACCGCCACCGCCAAACTGGTGCGCTCGTCACGCGCACTGGCTTTCATCGATATTGAAGTACACAACAAACAAGGTGGCGTGGTTGCCCGCTCCCACGCACTTTATCGCATTGCAGGCGCAGATGAAGAAGTGGCCGATTTACACGCCCAAGGTCTGTATGACATTGGCGTAGGTTCTGATTTACCCTACGGCGAGTTCGCAGAAAAAATTAACCCCAACGTTGCACGCCATGCATCGGGGCTAACGGTTACAGGTTGGGCGCCAAGCCAAGTGCGCATGAAACTAGAAGACCTTACAGAAAACCATGACCACGACGGCACCATTGCCCCTGGTCTACAAATGTTGGTACTAGATGACGCCGGCGTATTTGCAGCGTTTTCACGGGTACGTAAAGGCGGCCGCCCAGCCTCAACCATTGACCTGAAAATCAGCTTTTGCCAAACCCCGGTTAACGAAAACGTCATTGGCTACGGCCACTGCATCAAACAACAAAACCAAGTAATCAATAATCAGGTCTTACTGTTTGGCGAAACCAGCCATAACCTGATTGCAATCGGCACCATGACTTTTTGGGCGCCGTAACCTTTTAACACCGACCCGGCTCATTCAGGTTTACTATGAAACAAAAAATTAGCGACAAGCTCTTTAGCGCCGTCACTGAAAAACTAGAGGGCTTATTGCCAGACGATAGCCCGTCTATTCGCGACGAGTTTAATAAAAACCTCAAAGTCGCAGTTCAAGGTGCTATCTCACGGCTCGACTTAGTAACCCGAGAAGAGTTCGATGCGCAAGCCATTGTGCTGCAACGTACTCGCAGCATGATCGAAGAACTAGAAAAACAAGTCACCGAACTGGAACAACGGCTTGCTGACCAACCGTAACCAACGCCGTCCTGCTGGGGAGCGCTTATGTCCCTAGCGGTCGTTTACACTCGTGCCCGTGTCGGCATTGATGCTCCGCTGGTCACCGTAGAGGTTCACCTCAGCAACGGATTACCCGGGCTATCTATCGTTGGACTGCCCGAAACAGAAGTAAAAGAAAGCAAAGACCGCGTAAGAAGCGCACTGCTTAACGCCAACTTTGAATTTCCCGCGCGGCGCATCACCATCAACCTAGCCCCGGCAGACTTACCAAAAGAAGGCGGTCGCTTTGACTTGCCCATCGCATTGGGCATTCTAGCCGCATCCAAACAGATATCGACCGAGCACCTACAAGACTACGAATACCTAGGCGAACTGGCTCTTTCTGGGCAATTGCGCCCGGTCCAAGGCGCACTGCCGGCGGCCATAAGCTGTAACGCAAATAACCGCTCGTTATTTACCCCCATTGAAAACGGCGATGAAGCAGCACTGGCCCAGGACTCAAGAGTCCACACCGCCGCACACTTGCTGGATGTTTGTGCCCACTTAAATGGCGACAACCCCATTGCCCAGCACCAAACCACCTTTCATACGCAAAGCCCCATCGAGCTGGACTTGCGCGATGTAAAGGGCCAACACCAAGCAAAACGCGCCTTAGAGATTACCGCCGCCGGTGGTCACAACCTGCTGATGATCGGCCCTCCCGGTACTGGCAAAACCATGCTGGCTAGCCGACTGCCAGGAATACTGCCACCGCTGGATGACAAAGAAGCGCTAGAAGTTGCCTCGGTTCAGTCGGTATCGGGGCAATTTGACCCTTTAAAACAATGGCGTAAACGGCCCTTTCGTACACCACATCACACCGCATCCGGTGTGGCATTGGTAGGGGGCAGCAGCTCACCCAAGCCGGGAGAAATTTCGCTAGCGCACCGCGGCATATTGTTTCTTGACGAACTACCCGAATTTAGCCGCAAGGTACTCGAAGTACTGCGCGAGCCATTGGAGTCCGGCGAGATCACCATCTCGCGGGCTGCACGGCAAGTGCGTTTCCCGGCAGATTTTCAGCTGGTTGCCGCCATGAACCCCTGCCCCTGCGGATACGCCGGTGATGCATCCGGGCGCTGCCACTGCAGTCATCAGCAGATCGAGCGCTACCGCGACCGAATCTCCGGCCCACTACTCGACAGAATAGACTTACACCTAAATGTGCCAACACTACCAAAAAGCGCGTTATCCACAGCAGAACCCAATAGCGAACCCAGCGCCGATGTACTGAGCCGCGTTATCACTGCTCGCCAAATTCAACTCAAGCGTCAGCAAAAATCCAACCGCGAACTCAACACCAGCGAGCTTGAAAAACATTGCAAGCTCAGCCCCAACAACCAAACACTGCTCGAAACTGCGATGGATAAGCTCAACCTTTCTGCCCGGGCCTATCACCGTATTATTAAAGTCGCTCGCACCATCGCAGACCTTGAAGGCCAAACCGAAATTGCCCAAGCCCACCTCAGCGAAGCCATTAGCTACCGCAGCCTTGATCGCAAATAATCTGC
>JAESUM010000013.1 GCA_016763075.1 Pseudomonadales bacterium | reverse complement strand
GCCTGACGAATCCACCAAGTCGCGTAGGTCGAGAATTTGTAACCACGACGATACTCGAACTTATCAACGGCCTTCATCAAACCAATGTTACCCTCTTGAATAAGATCTAAAAACTGTAACCCACGATTTGTATATTTTTTAGCGATAGAGATAACCAAACGAAGGTTGGCTTCAACCATCTCTTTTTTGGCGTAGCGTGACCGGGCATCGCCCAGCGCTAACTTACGAGAAATTTCTTTGATCTCGCCAACCGTAATCGAGTGGTTTTCTTCTAATAACTGAAGTTTACTTTGAACGCGCTGGATATCTTCTTTGGCTTTGGCCATACCTGCAGAGTATTCAACGTTCTTATCGACTTGTGCGTCAACGAAGGCGGCACTGGCTTCGCTGCCAGAGAATGCTCGGATGAACTCGCGGCGCGGCATGCCGGCTGAACGAACGCAGATATTCATTACATTACGTTCGTGCTCGCGGACTCGGTTAGAAACAGACCGAAACCGTGCAGTTAACGGGTCAAAGCGTCGAGGAATTAGCTTCAAATATTTGAAGAGTTCAGCAAGCTTTTCATATTCAGCGATGGTTTTTGGATCGCTACGGCCAAGTTTTTCTACAGACTTAGCGGTTTTGTTGTACTGCTTTCTCAGTGCTGAGAAGCGTTTTTCGGCTTCAACCGGATCAGGCCCGGTGTCTTTTTCGTCGTCGTCATCTTTGGCTTGGCCTGCTGTTTTTTGAGCAGCAGAAGGCACGTGTTCAACGGGGTTGAGGTAGCCGCTGATGATTTCATCCAGTCGGCGTTCACCTTTTTTATAGTTGTCGTATTCGTCGAGAATCATCGACACTGAGCCAGGGAAGAATGCCAGTGCAGCTAATTGCTCGCGAATGCCTTCCTCAATACGCTTGGCAATTTTGATTTCGCCTTCACGTGTGAGTAGCTCGACGGTGCCCATTTCGCGCATATACATGCGCACTGGGTCGGTGGTGCGGCCAATATCCGTTTCAACGGCTGCCAATGCAGCGGTGGCTTCGGCTACGGCGATTTCGTCGGTAGAATCACTACCGCTCATGATCAAGCTGTCTGCATCGGGAGCAGCTTCGCAGACTTTGATGCCCAAATCGTTGATCATTTGAATGATATCTTCGACTTGATCCGGGTCGGAGATATTTTCAGGTAAGTGATCGTTGACTTCGGCGTAGGTCAGGTAGCCTTGTTCGCGCCCACGGGCGATAAGTACTTTTAATCGTGACTGTTGTGAAGCGGTTGAGGACATGCGTTCCCTATATGCTGAGGATTGTCTATTGCTGCAATAAATGGCAGCCTGCGGTATCCGGTAGCTGTGTTCATCGACTGATTTAGCTAAAGGCTAAGTGTGAACATCAGTGTTTAGCGTAATTACAACGTTAAATGAATTGAATGCAGCTCAGTTAGAGAGGCTTCAATGCAGAACGTTCGGCCTCATCGAGGCATCAAATGTTCGATAAGACCCGTGCATACGCTCCGGCGCGTACTAATAATGAACAGGCTATTATAACAGGGATACTCAAACCAGCCAGTTAATATTGCGATTCTTATCCCTGTCAACCGCCGTTTTAAACCTGCCTCTCAATATTGGGCCGCGACGCAAATTTGCAAGGTCGTAAAGTTGCGTTTCAAGATTTTTCTGCATCATATGTTTCAAACGCTTACCTTATTCAAGCTCAATGAGCGGTTTTGTGGCAAACTGTCGGGCTGTTTTTTCGTGTCGATATTCAATACATAGCTCTCAAGGTGCCTTCATGCTTCCAAACTCTAGAATGCTGTTTTTGGCGATGTTTTTGTTTTCCGCCGGCGCGCTGTTAGCGGGTGTTTTTATAGAGCATCAATATGAATTAGAGCCCTGCTCAATGTGCGTATTCCAGCGTGTGATGTTCATTGGGGCGGCATTGGTCACGCTGGCTGGGGCCATTCAAAATGTTGGAGCCGTTGGCCGGCGCCTATATGCGGTGCTTGTACTGTTGTTTTCAGACATCGGCGCAGCCTTGGCGATTCGGCAACTTTGGTTGCAGCAATTACCCCCTGAAAACGTACCAACTTGCCCGCCCAGCTTAGATTACATGCTTGAAGTGTTGCCGTTTACTGAAGTATTGCAGGTGGTTCTTAGCGGTGATGGCAACTGCGCGGAAGTTGCGTGGAGCATGCTAGGGCTCAGTATTCCGGGCTGGGCTTTGATCTGCTTCGTAGTACTTACTTTTGCTGGCATGGCGCAGTTGATGCGGCGGTGATGAGCATCATTAAAAAATCGTCGAAAAAGCTGTTGGATTTGAGCGCCGGCATTGGCATATTGCTGTGCTTCCAGTTTGCTGGACAGTCGATCACCGATCTGTTCGAACTGACTCTGCCCGGCCCAGTGATAGGCATGTTGTTATTGTTTGTTGCGCTTACGCTATTCAAAAAAACACCAAAGGTGTTGTTGGACACCAGCGCCACATTGATCAAACATCTGTCATTGTTCTTTTTGCCCGCAGCAACGGGAATATTCTTTTTAGGCGCAGCCATCAATAAAGAATTGCCCGCCATCATGCTGATATTAGTGGTAAGCACTACTCTAGCGATGGTCATCACCGCGTACTGCATGAGCCGCTTGATTCGTAAAACACCGCTGAACGCAGACGTTACAAAAGGGCTAGATTGATGGCCGCCGTATTTGAGCCATTCATGTTGGCGTTTCAACACCCCTTAGCCATGTTAGTGACCATTGCAGGTTACTTGCTGGGGTTCTTTATTTACCGAAAGTCGAAGCAAAAATCTTGGCTGCATCCGGTTATTTTGGGGGTGTTTCCGATAGCGCTGTTTTTGCAGTTTTATCCATTAGATTACGGCCAGTACCGAATGGAGAGCTACCCCATTCACTTTTTGCTGGGGCCCGCTACCGTTGCGTTGGCGGTGCCGCTATATAACCAGTTATATTTGATTCGGCCAGTCGTTGCGCCAATTATCGTGACACTTATTATTGGTGCCGTTGCAGCCTCCGCCATTGGTGTATTGATGGGTTATTGGCTCGATCTTCAGTTATCCACCGTACTCACGCTGTCGGCAAAGTCAGTGACCACCCCTATTTCAATGGCATTGGCAGATTCTATCGGCGGCGTGCCCATATTGGCCGCTGGTATCGTAATTACCACCGGGGTGGTTGGTGCAATTTTTGCGCCGCTGATCTTTAAACTATGTAACGTCGAAGATGACAGAGTGCGGGGTTTTACTTTGGGCTTAAATGCCCATGGTGTAGGCACCGCAAAAGCCTTTGAATACAGCGAATTAGCCGGTGCTTTTTCAAGCTTAGCGCTAAGCTTGACCGGAACCATTACCGCAATTTTTTTACCGATTGTGGTCAGTCTATGCAGCTAACGCATAGGATAGTGCGTGGCTAGTGTGTAGCTAAGAGGGTCAGACATTGAATGCGTGTAACATGCGTGTAGTCAATAAATGCTAACTTTTATAGCTGGCAGGGCTCTAACAAACCCATGATAAATTTGCTTCAACCCAATACAGGCCGTTGATATGAAAGAATCCGTTAAAGAATATTACGGGAAAACCCTCCAAGGCTCCGCAGATCTAAAGACCGATGCCTGCGCCACCAGCACCGAGATTCCAGATTATGTGAAACAAGCCATTGGCCAAATTCACGACGAAGTGGTGACTCGTTATTACGGTTGCGGCTTGCTTGCGCCAGACTTGCTTGAAGGCAAACGAATTCTTGATTTGGGTAGTGGGTCAGGCCGCGATGCTTACGTATTGTCCAAATTGGTGGGCGAGCATGGTTACGTAGTTGGGGTCGATATGACCGTCGAGCAGCTCGACGTTGCAAACCGCCATATTGATTACCACACCGAGAAATTCGGTTACGCTAAGCCCAATGTCGAGTTCATTAAAGGTTATATCGAAAAGCTCGATGAACTGGGCCTGGAAGACAACAGTTTCGATATCATCGTATCCAATTGCGTGATCAACCTATCGCCAGATAAAGAGGCAGTATTGAGTGAAGCCTATCGGTTACTGAAACCCGGCGGCGAGCTGTATTTTTCCGATGTATATTCGGATCGCCGCGTACCGCAGGAACTAGTAGACGACCCGGTGTTATATGGCGAGTGCTTAAGTGGTGCGTTGTATTGGAATGACTTTCATAACCTGGCCAAAAAAGTTGGTTTTGCAGACCCGCGTTTGGTTGAAGATCGACCTCTTGGTATCGATAACGCCGCAATCGAGAAGAAGATTGGCCACATCTCCTTCTTTTCAGCGACTTACCGGCTGTTTAAGTTAGATCAACTAGAACCAGCATGTGAAGACTACGGTCAAGCTGTCATCTATAAAGGCACCATTGCACACAACGAAAAAGCGCTGTTGCTCGATAAGCACCATTGGATTGAAACCGGCCGTACCTTTGCGGTTTGTGGTAATACCTACAACATGTTGCGAGAAACCCGCTTTGCACCGCATTTTGAATTCATCGGAAATTGGGACAACCACTTCGGTATCTTCGAAGGTTGCGGAACCTCATTGCCCTACGATGCAGTTGCTCTAAGCGCTACTGAAGAAGCCGATGGCGGTTGCTGCTGATCGCTGCACGCCCCTCAATGTCGGGCCATAACGGTGGGTTAATGGTTTAACCCACCGTGGCGATCAGGTATTATTGCGCGTTTTCTCATCAGCAATGGCAGTTTAATTGCTGGAATTATCAGGAATTTGAAGCCAACGCCCATGCTCTCAGCATTAAAGAAATCCGTCGATACCCCCGAAAGCCCTATTTTAAACTTTGGTGCCAGCACCGTATTTATTGGCCGAAATGGCGGTAAATTCCCCTACGGGAACTCCGTATTGGTACAAGGTAGCGAAGAATCTATCGTTATTGACCCCTCCAAAAGCTTCAAAAATCATTTCGATCAACTGCCCAAAATTGACCGTATTATCTTGAGCCACTGCCACCAAGATCACGTGGCTGGGGTTTATTTGTTTCCCGATGCAAGCTGCCACGCTCATGAAAATGAAGTGGATGCGATTCAATCGATGAATGGGCTGTGTAATTTGCACGGTGTGCCGGTAGGCGAGCGCACCGAATTTGAGACCAACGTACTGGAGCATTTTAGTTTTAGCCCACGGACCGACACCGTAGGTTACAAAGACGGCGACATCTTTGATTTGGGCGGTGACGTTACGGTAGAGGTGGTTTTCACCCCCGGCCATACTCACGGCCACAGCTGTTTATTGGTACGCGGTAAACACCGTAAAGATGACCTGTTGTTTCTAGCGGATATCGAACTTTCTGGTTTTGGCCCGTACTACGGTGGGGTCAATTCCAACCTCGAACAATTTGACCAATCGTTAGATTTAGTCCGTTCAATGGATATCCCTTGGTTTTGCACGTTCCATCACCTTGGTGTGTTGGATAAAGAAGCCTTTCTAAAGCGCTCGGCACAATACCAAGGCATGATTGGCTATAGAGAACAAAAATTACTCGACTACATGAAGACTCCGCGAACCATCAATCAAGCTGTTGAGCACCGCATTATTTACCGTAAATCTGACGTTGGCGCGTCCAATGACCGCAGCGAACATTGGATGTTAACGCAACATGTTGAACGCTTGTTGAAGGCTGAGCAATTGCAAGAAGTTGAGCCAGGAGTTTTCCAGGCCTGTTAGCCAGCCGCTTGCGCTCAGTGAAAAACCCCACTGAATTTGCTAGGATGTCGCGCGTTGGGGCCGTTGCCAGTACTTGCTAAGCGCGAGAATTACGCAATACCCCGGCAACCGATTTGCACGCTTTAAGCCACGTTTCACTTCACGTTAGCCGCGTAATCTTGCCTGTTCGATAACATTGATAGCTTTTGATAAAAGCAGGCACGCTCAATTCGCAGGCAAATCAGCGAACAAACTTCAATGGGTAGCGTTGTTCACTACTCCATCAAACGGACACAATTCGATGTATTACGGCTGGAAGCTGCTTGGTGTACTGGGTTCGATCTATTTTTTATCGATCGGAACGGTGTTTTATGGGTTCGCGGTTACGCTTCCAGAAATGATCGACACCTTTGGCTGGTCTCGCAGTGAGGTCGGTTTGGGCTTCTCTATCATGACCCTTTCGATGGGTCTTTCTGGCCCCTTGATTGCTTGGGTGATCTCCCGAGTTGGAGCACGTTTCTCCATTATGCTGGGCGGAATCATTGCAGCGGCTGGTGGCGTAAACATGTATTTTGCCGACACGTTGCTGCAGTTTTACTTGGGTACCGCACCACTTCTTGGCATTGGTATTGGTCTTCAAACAATCATCCCCGGCACGCACCTGGTTTCCAATTGGTTCAAAAAACGCCGAGCAATGGCGATAGGCCTTTTCATGGCCTCCGGTGGTTTAGGCCGGGCAATCATCACACCATTATTTGCACTGATCATCGAGCAAACCGGCGACTGGAGAATCATTTGGTTGATCATGGCTGGCTGCACCCTGGCAGCTTCATTTTTGGCCTTTTTGATGGTGAAAAACAGCCCTCAAGAAATGGGACTCAACGTTGATGGTGCAGACGATACCGCCGATGGCGAAGAGGAGGAAGAGTCACGTAACTCCAAAGTATTTCAAACAGAAGTTGACTGGCCAGTTAAGCCTGCGCTTAAAACCAGTTCGTTTTGGATGTTAGTGGGCTGCTCAGCGATTGCCGTTATGGGCGGGACATTGATTAATAGCCAAGGTTTGTTGCACCTCCATGATATTGGCTTCGACAAAGTAACCGCGGCATCGGCCATTGGTTTGATCGGGTTTTTGAGTACCGGCGGGCGTTTGGTTTCAGGCGCATTGGGCGACTACTTAGAGCCCAAATACCTGATGGGGCTGGGCCTATTCATGCTGTTGGTTGGAATGGTGCTGCTAAGTACCGCCACCACCCCCATTGCCATTTACACTTTTGCTTGCGTATTTGGGCTTGGCAACGGACTGGCACTCGTGACCACGCCGACCATCATGGCCAACTATTTTGGCAGTCTGAATTACGCCTCTTTATATGCTGTACGGGGGCTTTCAACCACCTGTTTATCCGCTACAGTACCGGTAGCGGCAGGTTATATATTTGATGAATTTCACTCTTATGGCCCAATATTTATAGGTTATATCGGGCTTGCAGCCTTTGCTATTGTGCTTGTGATCTTCCTTAAGCCACCTGTTATTTCCAAAGAAGTGGCTGCAGGTAAATAGCCAATTAGCTCATTTTGAAAAAGTGCTCGCGGTAGTAACTCAGCTCAGCGATAGATTCTTGAATGTCATCGAGGGCCTGATGTGTGTTTTTTTTGTGAAAACCTTTGGCGATATCGGGCCGCCAGCGCTTAGCTAGCTCTTTGATTGAGCTAACATCAAGGTTGCGATAATGGAAAAACGCTTCGAGTTGAGGCATATATTTGACCAAAAAGCGGCGGTCTTGGCCGATACTATTGCCACACATGGGCGACTGGCCTTCTTCCAGGTGCTCACGTAGAAACTCTAATGTCATGTTTTCTGCGTTGCGCTCAGATATACCGCTTTTGCGAACCCGTTCAGTCAGGCCCGAATTACCATGGGTCCGAGTGTTCCATTCGTCCATTGCTTCCAGTGCTGATTCTGGCTGGTGTATGGCGATCACTGGGCCTTCAGCGATGAAATTAAGATCAGAATCGGTGACAATGATGGCTAATTCGATGATTCGATCGTTTTTAGGTTCCAGACCGGTCATCTCGAGATCAATCCAGATCAGGTTTCCATGGCTAGACATGTAGGTTCTCCAAGAGTTAAAAGCGGTTGTTAAATCGTAGATTAAACCGCAATAAGACAAGCAATTATTGTAGCAGTTTTAACTCATTGGTTATGTTGGTTTGCACCGTGAAACGAAGGAATAGACAAGTAAAATATGAACCATTTATTAACCGCTGGTATTGAGAATTCTCGTCTGTGAGCAAACGAAAGCTAACCCGCCGCCAAGCCTGGCGGATCGAAAAGGTCCAACAGGAAAAAACCCGCCGCGCAGAAAACAAAAGCGCACAGGTTGACGAGCTATTCGCCGACGACTCGCTGGGGGTGGAGCAATCTGGCCGAGTGATTGCCCACTATGGAACCTTGGTTGAAATTGAAGCTATGGATACGGCGAGCAAAGAGCTGCCGCTAGAGCCGTCAACAGATCAGCCTCCAGAAAACCCTCCCACCTCACGTTGTCACTTTAGGCCAAACTTAGGCCATATTGTGGTGGGCGATGAAGTCATTTGGCGCCCTAATAACCAAAACGGCGGTGTGATAGAAGCGATCAAACCACGCGGAACCGAGCTATCGCGGCCAGACAGCCGTGGGCAACTCAAAGCGGTTGCCGCCAATATAGACCGCATCTTCATTGTGATCTGTTCATTGCCCGCGCCATTGGAAATTCTAATAGACCGCTACTTGGTTGAAGCGGAGCGGCTGGAACTTGAGCCGGTACTGGTGCTCAACAAAAGTGATTTGATTGATGATCAAAACCGCAAAGAGATGGATGACCTGCTGAGCATTTACAGCAATATTGGGTACTCCGTATTAGAGGTCTCCAGTTACTCCGAGTTTGGTATGGATAAACTCGCGAGGGCGTTGGATAAGCACACCAGCATTTTTGTCGGGCAATCCGGTGTTGGAAAATCATCACTGATACAAACCCTGTTGCCATCAGAAGAGCTGAAAACCGCAGCGGTATCCAGCGCCAATTTGCGCGGCCGGCATACCACCAGCACCGCACGGCTGTATCACTTTAGTAGTGGCGGTAGCCTTATCGACTCACCGGGTATCCGCGAATTTGGTTTAACCCACCTCACCCGGCGCCAAGTCACCGATGGCTTTTGTGAATTCCGGCCTTATGTTGGTTTGTGCCATTTTAGGGATTGTAAGCATTTAAAAGAGCCGCGCTGCGCACTGCTTGAAGCAGAAGAGAAAGGCGACTTACACCCTTCTCGGCTGCACAGCTATCGCCGTATTCTGCACGAAATAGAGGACTAACTTCGCTCTGCTTAGACGCTAGTTACGCCAATTTTTAAGTATGATTGGCGAGCTTTGCTATACCGTTCTCGGTTAGATTCCGGTGGTTTTTCAACCAACTGCTAAACTTAGCGATAACTCTATCGTACGGAATGGCAGAAAATACCCCACATGGAAAGCCCAAAGTTACAGGCTCCAGAGCAAATCTGGGCAGAAAAAATCATTAAGACGCCAATGCCGATTCTACCGGGAACACGGGCAAAGGTGCTCGAACTATTGTCCCAAGGAAGCGTTAATTTTAACTCCCTTGAGCGGCTCATATCCCAAGATCCCGCACTTTCTTTACTGGTGTTTATGCGCGTTGCGGTTGAAGGTGGCGGGGCCGCCGAAATCAAAACACTCGCGCGTGCAATTTCTCTGGTTGGCTTAGAGGTGTTGGAGTCGATCGTGGTTTCAGCCAAAGAGGTTGATCCTGTTGAAAGCGGCGGTTATTTGCGGGCGCTGAATCGAAGTTTATTAGCAGCAACGCTAACGCGGCATTGGGCTGAGCTAAAGCACCATTACCCACCGGACGAACTGTTTTGGGTTTCGTTGTTTTATCGTGCTGGGCACTGGGCGTTGTGGGGCATTGAACCAGAAAAAATGCAGAGGCTGGTGTTGGCGTTTTCTGCCGATCCTGAAGTTAGGTTTAGCGCAGAACGAGACATTTTTGGTTGCCCGATTCTAGATATCTGCGAAGTATTGCGGGATTTCTGGAATGCACCAAGCATCGCTAGTCCAGCGATAGAACAGGCCCAATACCCCGATGCAAACTTGCTCACCGAGTTCTCCGCCGGCGTATCAGATTTAGAAGTAAACCCAGCCCCCGAACAAGCCAAGCTTAACCGGCAAATTAATTCAGCCAGCGCCACCATCGTATTGGCGCATCAAATGGTCGATATTCTGCAAAGCCAATGGCAAGGCGAATATGCCGCTCAAACCTTGGGGCAGGTTGCCGGACACCTTCGCAGCACCTTGTTGGCCACGGTAAATGTAACCCAAGCTGGAATATTGGATCATTCTCAAAATTATTTAATACCTGGTGTTCGCCCATCTGCGGCATACCTTTTTAATACTTGGCCGCGTCCAGCACCCGACTCAGCACGGCCAGTACTGGCCAAAATTTCTGGTGTCAAAGTAGGTGTAAAATCACCGGTTAAACGAAAATCCCTGCTGCAACCAAAAGGTTTGGAGAAGGATCTTGAGCAACTCATTGCCCAGTTCGAAACTAAGCCAGAGAGTATTCAAGACTTACAGCAGTTGTTTTATACCCTAGGCATGACCTTAAAGCGCGAGCTGGGTGTGAAGCGAGTGGCCATTGGTTTGCGCGACCCAAGGCGAGCTTCAGTAAGAATCTCCCATTGCTTTAGCCCACCTGAGCTTAGCGGCATGAAAGGGCTGCATTTTGATTATTTGAAATCGGAATTAATGGCGCAAATGATCAAAACTCAGCGTAATATTTGGGTTAAGCCAGAAGACAAAGCCGACATGATTGAACGTTTACCCGGTAATTTTGTAGACAGCATTCGCGGATCAAACGAATTTTTTATGTCATCGTTGTTTTCTGGCAAGCGGCCAATTGGTATTTGTTATCTCGATAATGGCATTAACGGGCAAGCACTGACCGAAGAAAAATACCTGCTGTTTAAACGCATTTGCCGCAGTTCGCGCTTTGTATTCGATTCGTTAGCATCGCGCCCCAAAAACGAAAGAACCTAAGCCAGTGGTTGCCTCCAAAAAACGTATCCAATCTGATTTGCATTCGATCACCGCGGTATTTGCTACAATGCCGCTGCGCGTGGCTCTAGAGGCGGCAGATTTCAGGAATTAGATTTCAGGTAACCGTGGTTGTGACAAAAACAGACATCAAACAAAAGCTTTTCATTTTCCTCCAATACCTAGTGCCGCAGCATTTGGTGTCGCGTATTGCAGGGGTGCTAACACAAAGCCGTATCCCTTGGTTAAAGAGCTATCTGATCAACAAAGCCATCAAAACCTTCCACGTTAATATGTCGGAAGCCGCAGACCCCAACCCGCAAAACTACCCCACGTTTAATGCCTTTTTCACCCGTGCACTGGCCGACGGCGCACGCCCAGTTGATGAAGCGCCGAGCAGTGTGGTGTCGCCGGCGGATGGTCAAATTAGCCAAATGGGCAATATAGAGCAGGGCCAGCTACTGCAAGCTAAGGGTAAATCTTTTAGCCTCAATCAGCTTTTGGGTGATGATACAGCACTGACCGAGGCCTTTTCAGACGGCTGTTTTATGACGGTTTATTTGTCACCAAAAGATTATCACCGGGTTCACATGCCTTGGGCGGGTACGTTACAGGCCATGACTTACGTACCCGGTGCGTTGTTTTCGGTGAATCAAACCACCAGCGAGCAGGTGGACGGATTGTTTGCCCGCAATGAACGAGTGGTTTGTAGTTTCGAAACCGATATTGGGCCTATGGTTGTCATCCTTGTTGGCGCGATGATTGTTGGTAGTATCGAAACGGTATGGGCGGGGCAGATAGCACCACCTAAACGCCAGCTGACGCGGGTTAACTATAAACAGCCACCACAGCCGGTGACGTTGGAAAAAGGCGCAGAACTTGGGTGCTTCAAGATGGGTTCTACCGCAATTGTATTATTTGGAAAAGACGCGGTGCAATGGGACGCTAATTTAGATACGTTGTCCGATGTCCAGTTAGGGCAAAAAATTGGAGAGTTGTGCTCATCACAAAGCTGAATAGAGCGGCTCTATCGAGCACAGTTCAAGCATAGCTTGTACCAAAACCAGAGGAGTGTTCTACCCCTCAAATGTCAGTAATAAATTACCTCTTTCGTCGAGCTCTACCCACCAATTGGGCGCAACCAATGTTGTAGCGGTTTGCTCGGTAATCAGCAGTGGCCCGCGAAGCCGTTTGCCAACGTTCAATGCGCTGCGCTCTATCACCATCGCAGGCTCCTCGATACCCGCAAGTGTTAAGCCTAGTTGGGGTGTGACGGGCTGTTGTTGTGTTTGAGTTGACGGGTTAGTCAACTCAATGGATTGGGGTTCAGCCCGCACCGCAAGGCGAACATTAACCAGCTCTATCGGCAGCTCAAACTGATGACCATAGCGTTGTTGGTGTAGTTGATGAAATGCCGCTTGGGTTGCCTGCAAATCGCTCCAGGGCATGTTCAGCGTATAAGACTGCCCGGCATAGCGTAGATCTAGACTTGGCGAGGCGTAAATTGCCTCGGCAGGTATGCCTTCGTTAATCAGCTCTTGTTGTCCTTGGGTTTTCATTGAGAGCAGTATTTGCTCAATGGTGCTTGGATCGGCTTCATGCAACAGTACTTGCCAGGTGCGCGATAGCTGGCGCTCCGGCGGCGCAACCAGCATGCCAAATGCCGACAGTACTCCGCCGTGAATGGGCGCAAGCACCGTAGGAATTGAAAGCGCTTGCGCTAATGCACACACGTGCAAGCCACCGGCTCCGCCAAAGCAGCATAGCGTGAAATTCCTCGGGTCTAACCCACGTTCAACCGAAATCACCCGCAGGGCCCGTATCATATGCTGGTTCGCTACCTGCAAAATACCCAGCGCGGTTTCTTCAATACTGAATTTCAATGGCTGCGCGAGGCTGCTGATGGCTTGTTTTGCGGCGTCTATATCGAGAGCCATTCGGCCGCCAAGAAAGGCGTCGGGCCGTAGACGCCCAAGCACCGCGTTGGCATCGGTTACGGTGGGTTTTTCTCCGCCTTTCCCGTAACAAGCCGGTCCAGGAATTGCCCCGGCAGATTGCGGGCCAACTTGCAATAAACCACCGTCATCAAGGTAAGCAATAGAGCCGCCACCGGCACCAATGGTGTGCATATCTACCGTTGGCACTGCGACTGGGTAAGGCCCAATTTTAGAATCAGTGGTGAGGCTAATTTGACCGTCAATAAGCGCTACATCGGTTGAGGTGCCGCCCATATCAAAGGTGATGAGTTGGTTTTTGCTCACCTGCTCACCCATATACGCAGCGCCTGCTAAGCCGCCTGCTGGCCCAGAAAGTAGCAAGTTCACCGCCCGTTGGGAGGCTTGGTCAATGTCTATGGTGCCGCCGGATGACTGCATAATCGCAATGTTTGCTGGGCTTAACTGAGTCTTTAGCTGCGATAAATATTTTTCTACTAATGGCCCAAGCCAGGCATTGAGCCAGGTTGCCATGCCGCGTTCATATTCTTTATATTCGGGTAATACCTGTGATGAACGCGATACAAACAGCTGTTCTGGTAGTGCTGCTTGAATCTGCTTTTCGTGGCTGTCATCACGGTAAGAATACAAAAGGTTTATCGCAACGGCTTCGGGGTTAAGTTGCTCAACTTGCTGAACTAGTGCCGTTAAATCTTTGGGTTCAAGGTCTTTTAACACCTTGCCGTGGTGATCCATTCGAACATCTATTTCGAGGCATAGCTCTGGCGGCACAGGGACGGTTTGATGATTGGGTTGCAAGTCGTAGAGTTTCTCGCGGGCTTGACGGCCAATGCTAAGCATATCTGCAAAACCGCGGTTGGTGATGAACAGGGTCTTAACACCTTTACCCTGTAATGCCGCATTGGTGGCGATGGTTGTGCCGTGAATAACCCGCAGCGTGCCATTTTTTACATGCTCAAGTAGCTGCAAGTCGGCAATGCCTTCGAGAATGGCTTGCTCAGGTGCAGCGGGGCTAGAAAGCACTTTGTGAATAGTGACTTGACCTCTATCGAGTAAAACAAAGTCAGTGAACGTGCCGCCGGTATCAATACCCAAAATCATGCTGGTTGGTCGCCCTGATAAAAGATGCTTATTTTAGTGTAGTGTCTCATATTTTCTACCGAGTGCAGCGTAAATGCCTGAGCTACCTGAAGTTGAAACTACCCGTCGCGGTATTGAGCCGCACATCGTTGGTTGCGCTGTCGATCGCGTGACCATACGCCAACCAAAACTGCGTTGGCCGATCACGGAAGGGTTGGCTGAAATTGCGAAAGGACAGCGCCTTAAGCAGGTTCATCGCCGTGGTAAATATTTATTGTTGGAATTCGATACCGGTCATTTGCTGATTCATTTGGGAATGTCTGGAAACCTTAGGGTGTTGCAAGAGGCTACAACGGCGCAAAAACATGACCATGTTGATATCGACTTCGAAGGCGGCAGCTGTTTGCGTTTTACTGATCCTCGACGTTTTGGCGCTGTACTGTGGATAGAGGGCGCTTTTGAGCAACACCCTTTGTTAGCCAAACTAGGCCCAGAGCCGTTGTCGGCAGAGTTTAATGCTCAGCATCTCTTTGAACGCTCACGCAAACGTGCAGTGCCGATTAAGAATTTTATTATGGACCAAGCCGTTGTGGTGGGTGTTGGGAATATTTACGCCAACGAAGCGCTGCATATTGCCGGCATTTTACCGAGCCGTAAGGCGGGTTCGGTGAGCCTTAAGCGCTACCAAAAGTTAGTGGCTGCAATCACCAATACGCTAGAAAAAGCCATCGAGCAAGGCGGCTCTAGTATTAGGGATTTTTTAGGCAACGAAGGTAAACCAGGGTATTTCCAGCAATCGTTGCAGGTTTATGGTCGCAGTGGTGAGCCGTGCCACCGATGCCAACGCAACCTAGCGGAAGCGCGAATTGGTCAGCGACAAACTGTGTTCTGTGAACGTTGTCAAAGTTAAATGACTGGGTATAATAATCATTAATATCAATGTCTTATAGATATTATTCGGAGGCTTCGCACTTTTCAATGGTTTGATCTATGCTTAATAATCCATGGACTAGTTTGTCGCTATATGCGCTTGTTATTTTGCATGAAATGACACCCGCTGCGGGGGTGTTTATGCAAGTGCAACGAATACAAAAGTAATCGACGCGACTAGTTTGACTTGAGATTCGATACACCTTCATGGTTGGAGAATATTAAATATGTACCGGCTACATCTTTTTTCGAAGGAAGAGTTAAACGTACAGACAATCGAAGGTCGGTTGGGAGGACAGTTTGAATGCAGTATTGCAGACTTGGAGACACCACTGAGTGAAGTCAGTGGCATCGCAAGTGCGGATGCTTTTTTGCTTTATATGAAAGGCAACGAGCAGGAATGCATAGAGCTTTGTAAGTCGCTTAAGGAGCATGAGGGGTGCGAGCATATCCCGGTTGTTATCCTTAGCCAAACGACGGCGACCACAGAGCAACGCCTGAATGCTTACCAAAGTGGCTGCACTGAATGGGTCAGTCTTGAATACGGCGATGACGTTCTGATCTCGCGTATTAACAAAGAAATTTTTCATAAAATTGCCGATGGCCAGCTACGAAACAATTTGCAAACTGCCAACCAAATGGCGTTTCAGGCAATGTCGGATACCAGCGATCTTGGTATTACGGTGCAATTTTTACTGGCCTCTGGCACATCTAAAAATATAGATGCGTTAGGCCAGCAATTTTTTCAGGCAGCGAAACATTATTCATTAAACTGCAGCGTCCAAATTCGCAGTCAATTTGGCACCAAAAATATGGAAGCTAACGGAATGGCGCGCCAGCTTGAAAGCAAATTGCTTACTGAATTAAAAGATTCGGGGCGATATTTTGACTTCGGAAGCCGGACAATTTGTAACTACGAAAACGTATCGGTTCTTATCAAAAATATGCCGCTCGACGATGAAGCTCGTTACGGAACGGTCAAAGATAATACGTTTGCTCTGGTGCAGGGTTTAAATACAAGGGTCATTGCGCTTGATAACCAGCGAACGCTTGAGCGGGAAAAACAGCTACTTACGTTGCTCACTGAACGCATGAACGAAACCATGCAAAATGTCGACCACTCGTACCAAGATATTATGCGAACGATCTGTGATTGCGTGGAAGATATGTCGACAAAAACCGATGAGGCGCTTACCTATTTATCGTTGACGCTAGAGCAAGAAAAAACAATGGAAGGAATTGCGAATGCCTGCTTATTGGACACCAGCAAAACCTTTAACCAAGGGTTACGAATAGATGCTGACTTTAGGTCGGTGATGGACAGTGTTACTACCCTGCTATCACACAAAGATAGTGCGAGTTTTAACGCAGAATTCGATGAAATTTTGAGCGCCCTTCGCTCGACAACCTGATGGACGGTGAATTTTATCGCGGCTTAAATCAACTGCTATACTCAAGCCCTATTCTTCGAACTCTAATTGCCAGGTCAAAAATGTATAACAAATGACCATACCCGTACTAATATGCGATGACTCCGGTTTTGCGCGAAAGCAAATGGCTCGTGCACTACCGGAAAATTGGGACATAGAAATCAGCTACAGCGCCAACGGCGAAGAATGTATTGAGGCCATCAAAGAAGGCAAAGCCGACGTGCTTTTTCTTGACCTTAATATGCCGGTAATGGATGGCTACGAAGTGCTGCAAATTGTCCGCGAAATGGATTTATCGACCATGATTATTGTGGTCTCCGGTGATGTACAACCCGAAGCCTATGAAAGGGTGATTGCCTTTGGCGCAATGGACTTTATTAAGAAGCCCGCAAGCCCAGAAAAAATATCAGATATTCTAAAAAAATACGGGATTCACGATCAAGCTTCGGTGGGCAACCGACAGATCGATATGGAAGTCTCGGTTTGGGATAGTTACCAAGAAATTGCAAACGTTGCGATGGGCCAAGCGGCTGAACTTTTAGCCAAAATGCTGGGGGTGTTTGTGCACGCGCCTATCCCTAAAATATCGATGGCAACGCAAAGAGAAATTGAAAAACGCATTACCCAAATGGATGAACACGACAGTATTTCGGTGGTGTCTCAAGGGTTTATTGGAAAAGGTATTGCTGGTGAAGCACTGCTGGTACTTAAAGATTCAAGCTACGAAGACCTCACTAAAATATCCGGACAACAGGGGCTGGGTGAATCTTCCCACCTTGATATGTTGTTGGGTGTTGCCGGCATTCTGATTGGGCCGTGTTTAAACGGCATTGCTAATCAGTTCGATATTCATTTTAGTTTAGGTCACCCCGTTGTTGTGGGGACTCGGATTGGCGGTGGTAATGCCGAAGGGAATTCCAACGGAAATGAAAACCAAATCCTCATTATGGAAATGAGCTATACCGTTGAAGACCACGATGTTAACTGTAGTTTAATGCTGTTATTCACAAAAGACTCAATTGAGAGCCTTAGTGATTTTGCTTCCCTTCTGACGGAATAGAGTAGAGTGATTCAGAACAAGACTGATTTTGCAGAGTTACACTGGTTGCTCGACACGCTGCAGAGCATTGATGTCGGCGTGGTTGGGATAGACCGTAACCGAAACATACAGGTGTGGAATGGCTTTATGGCCAGCCACAGTGGGATGTCGCCGGGCACGGTGATTGACCGCACGATCTATGAGTTATTTCCTGAACAAGATTTAGAATGGATGCGCCGCACCATTGATTCGGTGTTCTTGTTGGGCCATAAAGCCTATTCAAGCTGCGAACAACGGCCCTTTGTATTTCGGTTTAGAAGTTACCGGCCAATCACCGGTACGACCGATTTCATGTACCAAAACGCTTCTTTTATCCCTATTTCAGGGACAAGCGGTGAGACCAGCCATATCGCGATTATTATCTATGATTTGACCGAAACAGTGACCAATAAACAGGCACTCGAAAGCGTTAATCATCAGCTAACGAACATTAGCCGAACCGACGGGCTGACACAGTTATTTAACCGTGCTCACTGGGAAGAACGTTTAAACGAGGAGTTTCAGCGTTTTTGCCGAACCGACCGCGTCGCATCGTTAGTGATCTTTGATATCGATCATTTCAAAAAAGTGAACGATACCTATGGTCACCAAGCCGGTGATGAAGTGATTCGTGAGACCGCCAGAGTACTGATGGAAACCGCGCGCACTACCGATATTTGTGGCAGCTATGGCGGCGAAGAGTTTGTCGCTATCCTCATTGATACGCCGGTTAACAATGCGCTTATTTTTGCCGAGCGTATGCGCTCAAGAATCGAAGCACTGACGGTCAAATATGACGACGTCGAAATCAAATACACCATTAGTTTAGGCGTTTCAGAACTGAACCGAGATACACCAACTGCCCACCGGTGGCTTGAGCAGTCGGACCAATCCCTTTACCTGGCCAAAAGTAGCGGCAGGAATTGCGTAAAACAGTTTATTGAGCCGGTTGACTAATTAACGGCTGTTGAGCCTTAGTTGCTACCCCGGTGGCCAACCCATCTGACGGCCGCCCAACACATGCATATGAATGTGCCCAACGGTTTGGCCACCTTCGTCGCCGCAGTTCATCGCCACTCGATACCCGCTTTCTGAAATACCTTGATCTTTGGCCATCGCAGTGGCTGTCACCAATATTTTTCCTGCCAAATTGGTATCGCTGTCTTTTAGTTCAGCGATGCTGCCAATATGCTTTTTAGGAATCACCAACAAGTGAGTGGGTGCTTGTGGTGCCACATCTTTAAAGCACATCACGTCATCATCCTGATAAATGATCTCTGCTGGAATTTCTCCAGCAACAATTTTGCAAAAAATACAGCTCATTTTTTATTCCTTAATGGGTTTGATTTAGGCAGCGTATAACGCGCACGGTCAATATTCTAACAATAGAAAGGTAGTCAGTTGCCGCCGTTGATCAGAAGATAGCGAAAACGTCGGCATTGGCGGGGTTGGTGTTTGTAACATTTGCTCCATCGATGCCAAATCATAGCGAGCCGATAGCTGTTTTAACGCAATGGCCGTTGGCTGCTCAGCGCTTTCATGACACCGTGCGCAGCGGTGCTGTTGGTACAAATTTTGGCCAGCGCGGTAATCTGCAAGAGTGTCTTCATTGTTGAGACTTAGCTCAGGCGTGATGGTTTTAGCATGCGTTTTGGTTTGAGTTAAACCAGTGCTGCGCGGTTGTTCACCCCAAGAAACACGATAAACCGCATGGGCAAAATCATCGGAAATATAGATGGCTGAATCAGGGCCTTGGAGTACATCCGCAGGTCGGCCAACGACATGGCCGTCTTGTTCGAAACCGGTGACAAAAGGCTGTTCTGTTATTTGTCCGTGGTTGCTCCAACTAAGCGCAACCACTTTGTAGCCGTCTTTAGTGGTTCGGTTCCATGAACCATGCAGGGCGACTAATGCAATATTTTGATATTGCGAAGGCAGCCGTTTATCGGTTAAAAAGCCCATGCCTAATGGTGCATTGTGAGCACGAAAATGGTGTGCCGGTGTGGTGGAGTTGGCAATGATTTCAGCATTTTTTGGCCCAAATTCAGGGTCGGCCACACGGTTCCCGTGGGCGTAGGGCCAGCCGTAAAATTTACCACGCTCAACTTGGTTCAGCTCATCGGGTGGGAAATCATCGCCGAGTAAGTCGCGGGCGTTGTCGGTTGCGTAGAGCTTGCCGTCGATCGGTGACCAGTCGAACCCCACTGAATTCCTAAGGCCGCTGGCAAATATTTCAAAGCCGCTGCCGTCCAGTTCATATCTCAGCATGGTCGCGCGTCGGGTATCCGGTTCTTTGCATACGTTGCAGGAAGAGCCAACGCTTACATAGATTTTTTGGTTTGGGCCAATGCGCAGTGTGCGTGTCCAATGGTTGCCGGCATCGGGAATATCGGTGACCAGCCTCTGGTAATCGCCGATGGTTTTACCATTTTGGTGGTCGAATCGGATTCGGCCAAAACCATTAGATTCTGCTATATAAAGCCAGTCTTTATAAAAATCGATGCCGTGGGGGCGGTTTAGCCCCTCAATTAGCACGCGGGATTCATCGGCCCGGCCATCGCCATTGGCGTCTTTTTTGAGCAGAATAATTTGCCCCGTGCGCGGTGTTGAAACCAGTAAATCGCCTGTGTTGCTGAAGCGTAAAACACGCGCGTTGGTTACGCCGCTGGCGTATAAAGAAATACTAAAACCTGCGGGGGCGGAAAGGCGTTGTTTGACTTGCTGTTCATTGGCATCGATTCCGCCAAGGATAGATTGAATGGGTATGTTGACTCGAAAACGAGCGGGGGCAAACTGGGTTGCCCATACTAGTAGCAGCGCTATCAGTACAAACAATCCAATCAGAAAGTAGAAGAATCTACGTAAATATTTCATCATGAGGCCTATGCACGGGAGATGATTTTGCTTTCAGGCAAGGCGAAAATTCGCGCAGAGAGGGACCTTACAATTGTAAGTGACCGTTTGAGCACATTTTCAACGCAGCATGGGAGCAAAATGGCTCTCGTGCATAGGCCTCAGCCTGTTAAAAAACAATCACACCCCTTACATTTTTACCGCTCTTCAAGTCTTCAAAAGCCTGTGGCGCTTCGTCGATTGAATAGGTACGGCTTTGCATACCGTCGAGATCGAGTTTGCCTTCTTCGTAAAGCGCCATCAAACGTGGGAAATCAACCTTGGCGTTGCAGCTACCGTACAGGCACCCGATGACTGATTTACCCGTCAGCGGTAACATTGCAGAGCTGATTTCAATGTTCGCCATCGGGCTACCGACGCCTACCATTATGGCGGTTCCGCCACGACGGGCCGAGTCGATGGTTTGCTGCATCACTGCCGGTATGCCGATCACTTCAAAGGCATAATCAACACCGATGCCACCCGTTAATTCCATGATTTGAGCAACAGGATCAGTAGATGCGTTAACCGTATGGGTTGCACCAAAATTCTTCGCTGCAGCCAGTTTTTCATCGCTAAGATCGACAGCAATAATGGGGTTAGCGCCGGAAATACGTGCGCCCTGAATGGCGGATATTCCAACTCCGCCACAACCAAATACAGCTACGCTGGAACCGGGTTCAACCGCTGCAGTATTGATTGCTGCGCCTGCACCGGTCATTACGCCACAGCCGACCAAAGCAGCCGCTTCGAGGTTGTAGTGCTTTTTGATCGGAACAACACTGATAGCAGGACAGACAATCTGCTCGGCCATATTACCCAGCGCTGCCATCACAGTAATTGGCTTACCTTTCCAGCTCACACGGCTAGTACCGTCTAGCTGGTTGCCTCCTTTATCCTGTAAAACGGTGCACAACCAGGGCTCGTGATGCAGGCAGTTAAAGCATTCACCACACATCGGTACAAAAGTAGTGATGACATGATCGCCAACTTTAACATTGGTGACGCCGTCGCCGATTTCTTCAACAATACCTGAGCCTTCGTGGCCCAATACAACCGGTGGAGGGAAAGGCAATGTGCCGTTCACGACAGATAGATCTGAATGGCATACGCCGGTGGCGACCATTTTGACTCGGATTTCTCCGGCCTTAGGTGGATCGAGCTCAACTTCTTCGACTGAAATTTCGTTTAATGCAGTCATTACAACGGCTTTGATTTTCATGCTGACATCCTCTTATTGTTATTAGTATCCATTACGCAGCCAATGGCAGGCGGTCAAAGCAGTGTAACAAGATTAAGCGCTAACCTAACAGCCGCTATTTACCAGGTGGCGGCCCCGGAGGCATTTGTGGATCTTCTTTACCACCCATAAACCAGGCAGGAATCATCGATAGGAAGAAGATAAACACGATCATCAAAAACATGTCGCGGTAGCTCAAAACACTGGCTTGGTAGTGAATAGTCTGGGCCAAATATTGCATCGCCATTGGGGTTTGGTGAGCGGCAGCAACACCGCCCTGGGCCAGGGTTTCGCGTACCGATGCAATGGTGTCTTCAGTGGCAAGGTTGGAGGCGGTTTGAGTAGAGATAAACGCATCTGAATAAAAGCTGATGCGGCGCTGCAGCAAGATGGTTAGCAGGTTCACGCCGAAGGCCCCGCCCAATTGGCGTAGGAAATTGATCACACCAGAACCTTGCCCCATCTGGCTAAAGGGCAATGCTTTTAATGCGGCGGCGTTAAGGCTGGGGAAAATACACGACATTCCGACACGGCCGATAATGGTCCACCAAATAAGGGTGACAAAGCCGGTGTTCAGATCGATGCCAGAATACAAAAATGACGAAAATGCGAAGACATTAAGCCCGATGATGATCATCAGACGCGGTGAGGTTTTATCGCTTAAAAACCCAGAAACAGGGTTCATAGCAGCCATGGCTAAACCGGCAGGCATTAGCAGCAAACCGGCGTCGGTAGGGCTTACGCCCATCACAGTTTGTAAAAACAGCGGGATCAAATAGGTGGAGCCAAACAGACCAATGCCCAGTACAAACGTCACCGTTGCAGCGGCCACGAAAGCCGGTACTTTAAAGATCGAAAGGTCCATTAATGGGTTGGCGGTTTTACTTTCCCAGTAAACAAAAGAAACCCCCGAGGTTAGGGCCAGCGCGAAGATCAGGACGGTTTTATCGGAACTCCAGCCAAAGCGTTGACCGTTGGTTAACCCGTATAGGAATGCGGCGGTAAATAACGACAGCAAAATCAGCCCAAGCCAATCAAACGGAGTACGCGGCCCAGTGGCTTCACGCGTGGGTAAAAACAGCATCGCCAGCGGAATGGTAGCCAGCGCCAGTGGCAGTTGAATCATAAAAACATAACGCCAGGACAGGTTATCAACCAGCAAGCCACCAACGGTAGGGCCCATCGCTGGTGCCAGCACCACGCCAATGCTGAATATGCCCATGGCCATGCCGCGCCGGCTGAGCGGGAAAACCTGAATGATGATAAGCATCGCCGCAGGCTGAACCAGCCCAGCAGCCATGCCTTGAATAAGGCGAGATAGAATCAGCTGCTCAGAGCTAATGGCAATGCCGCCAAGCACAGAACCCAGCAAAAACACCACCATCGCGGTGATATACGTTGCCTGCATTCCAAAGGCCTCAATCGCCCATGCGGTAACCAACATAAAGCTGGTGGTGGCAGCAAGGTAGCCGGTAGAAACCCATTGCACTTGATCGGCACCCATGCCAAACGCACCCATAATACTGGGGATGGCAACGTTTATAATGGTGCCAGTAAGCAGCGTGGTGAAGGAGCCAATCATCACCGTAGCAATGACCAGCCAGCGATAAGCCGGCCCTATTCGTTGATAGAGCTCTCTTACTTTAGGCCCTGCGATTATATCGTCAGGAACTGTCCAGTTATCGGATCTCAAGCCCCACCTCAACCATCATGCCAGGACGTAAACGTGGGTCGTATTGAGAGAACGATATCCAAACGGGAATACGCTGAGTGATTTTGGTGAAATTGCCGCTGGGGTTGGCGTTGGGCAGCAGCGAAAACTGGCTGGTGGCTGAGCTGCCAATACGCGAAACTTCGCCAATCAGTTTGAGATCGGGGTAAGCATCTACAACAATGACGGCGCGCGTACCCACTTCAATGTAGCGGATTTCGGTTTCTTTTACGTTGGCTTTAATCCAAATTTTTTCGGGGTCGTGCATCAGTAAAATACGTTGCCCCGCGCCAATATATTCACCAGCATCGACAAAGGTTTCGTCGACTACGCCGGAAATAGGGCTTGGGATCGTATGGTCCGCAACCTTAAGCGCTTGTCGGTCACGGCTGGCTTGCATTTGTTGCAACTGGTGGGAAATTTTAAGTTGCTGGCTCTCCAATACGATCATTTGGTTACGGTTGGCTTGAGCTTCAGATACCGCAGCCTGAGCAGTGTTTATCTTCGCGCTCCAGCCAGCCTGGGCTTGCTTGGCTTGGTCAAAAATTGATTTTTTACGGTCCCACTGGTGTTGAGCAATCAGGTTTTTGTTGCGCAGTTTGGTTGCGCGTTGAAGGTCCTGAAAGGAAAAATCAAGCTTAACTTGGCTAGAGGTCAAGCCCGAGCGAGCCTCAGACAAACGCGACTGCGCAGCTTTTTGTCGGCTACCGGTTTGTAAGTCCACCATGTTTTTTTGAGCGGTGAGGCGGCTCATTTCTGCACGAGTTGCAGCCACTTGAGCGTCTAGTTCTTTGAGTCGCAGCGCAGCGTCGCGGGAATCAATGCTAATAATAGGCTGGCCTTTTTCTAGTCGATCATTGCTGCTGACATCAAACTGCGAAACCCAGCCCGGAACACGGCTGCCCACTGCAATCATCGAAGCACTGATGCGTGCATCGCTAATATAAACATGGGTATAACGCTGGTACCCCCAATAGCTACTGGCGGCCAAAATAACGACCGTCAAAATCAGAATGATCAGGTTTTTACTATTACCCTCGTCGCTATCAGTGACTTCTGTGTCAGTGGGTTCCGTACTCATGTTTTTTCCAAAGAACGTGCGTTTTCAATAATGAGGTCAAATACATCTAGGCACTGCTGAAGCGATTCAGCTGGCACGCCCCTCAACAGTTGCGCTCTAAGCGTAAGTGCGGTGTTACTAAAATTTTCAAGTAGCAGGCTTGTATCCGCACCAAGGTGTACGGTTTTGCCGCGCCGGTCTGTTGCCGAGGCACGCCGTTCAACCAAACCTTTTTCTTCAAGGTTATCCAGTAGCCGGACCAAGGTTGGGCCTTCAATGCCAATGGAGTTTGCCAGGTCTTTTTGCAGTTTGCCATTGCCACCGCGAGCTAAGTACACCAACGTATTCCATTGGGATTCGGTTAACCCTTCCGTCTTCATTTGCCGGTCAAGCCGCATACGCCAGCGGCGCGCAAGTCGAATCAGTGCGAAGCCAAACTCCTCCTGAATGCGGGATTCTTCGGTACTAATTTTTGAGTCCATCGGTAACCATGTGTGTAGATTGAGAATATAAAATTAGATAGAGCAGTGCTATTTTGTAGCTTTATTATTCTAATTAGGGCGCTACTTAATAGTACACTATTAGAGGCGCTGAATAGGCTGCTTGTCAACCACGATATTGCCGAGATTAATCGGGTAAAATGGACGCAATATGAGCAAATTACCGCAGGATTCATCACAACAAGTATCGCCCTGGCGCACGTTGTCTAAAACAAAAATATACGACAATCCGTGGATAAGCGTTACCGAGCATCAAGTTACCGACCCTTCCGGAAACCCGGGAATATACGGCCTCGTGCATATGAAAAATTATGCCATCGGGATTATTCCAATAGACGATCAAGGCAACACTTGGTTAATTGGCCAATACCGGTATGCGCTAGGAAAGTACTTTTGGGAGATACCCATGGGTGGTTCGCCAGTGGGCGAGTCACCATTAAATGGCGCAAAACGAGAGCTAAAAGAAGAAGCTGGAATAACCGCAAACCATTGGGAGTTATTGATGGAGCTGCACACCAGCAACTCAGTTACCGACGAATATGCACAAGTGTTTGTAGCGAAAGATTTGCAGTTTTGCGAAACCAACCATGAATCTACCGAGCAGCTTAAAGTCTACAAATTGCCGTTGGCGGAAGCGATAGAAATGGCGATGGAAGGAGGGATTACAGATGCGATTAGTGTGGCTGCGTTGTTGCGGGTTAAATTGATGGGTGACAGGTAATTGGCATCGGGTTATTGCGTATGGGAAGGTGCGACGTTTACGGTAGCGGTGCTAAATGTAAAAAATGCTGTTATCTGACGGTATAAAAATTAACGTGCGCAAGCACGCGGGTCAGTTTTTCGCTGCGTTCTAAGTTGCCGGATGCTAAGGATGCTAAGGATGCTAAGAAAGAAATGAAACACCCATGAATTCAAAAATAAAAAACCAGATTTACACATTGCTTAAGGGTATCGAAACCGCAGATGAAGCACTCGGTGAGTGCCGTCAATCCAAGAAAATATATCCAGCTAAAATCTCAAACCCAGCAATAGGTTAGGGGCTTTCGGCAACGGAAAATTCTAGATAGATAAGATAATAGATAGGCGGAGCCACATAGCCCGAATTCCCATAAAAATAAAAACAGTCAGGAAATTGTTATGCACATAATCCCCATCTCTCGTGTTGTTGCTTATTGGGCTGAGATCCAGCCAGATGCGATTGCGTTAGTTCATGAAGATGAAAAACTAGATTGGAAAACTTTAGAGCAAACCACCAATCAACTTGCCCGCGCGTACCAAGCGCTTGGGGTGAATCAAAATGATTTCGTGACCATTGCCTTACCCAATGGTGTTGAATTTTTCCAGGCTAGCCTTGCGGCGTGGAAGTTGGGGGCAACGCCGCAGCCGGTTTCTGCTAAATTGCCTAAATTTGAGCTTGATCAGCTGATCGAATTAGCCGCACCGGGTTTGGTGGTTGGCGTTGCGGATGAGGATTATCCCAATGTCACTTCTGTTCCGGTTGGTTATACGAAAACCGTGATAAAAGACCATGTTCTCTCAGCAGAGCAGTTGCCAGAAGCTACTGCAGACTCATTAAAAGCGATGACATCTGGCGGCAGCACCGGTCGTCCCAAGCTGATTGTTTCTTCTATTCCTGCGGTCTGGGATATTGATGGCGAAATGCTGGAGATTCACCAGCAGGGTGCAATGTTGATCCCTGGGCCGATGTACCACAATGGGCCATTTATGTGGGGAATGTCAGCGCTGTTTAAGGGCAACACCGTTGTGGTTACCACACGTTTTGATGCGGAACAAACTCTGTCGATCATTGAGCAGTATCGCATCGATGTGGTGTATATGGTGCCGACGATGATGCAGCGCATCTGGAAGCTGCCCGAAGATATTCGCACCAAATACGATATGTCGAGCCTGCGCGCCCTTTGGCATCTCGCATCTCCCTGCCCTGAATGGCTAAAGGATCGGTTTATTGAGTGGCTTGGGGCGGATGTTATTTGGGAGCTGTACGGGGGCACCGAAGGTATTGGCTCAACCATTATCAACGGTACTGAATGGCTTGCTCATCGGGGTTCTGTCGGTAAGCCTGATGAATCATGTGAGATGAAAATTGTCGGCGAGAATGGCGAAAGGCTACCGCCGAATGAAATCGGTGAACTCTATATGCGCCCAGCCAGCGGCCCCGGTTCAACCTACCGATACGTTGGTGCAGATGCAAAGATGTTGGGTGATGGTTGGGAAAGCCTGGGGGATCTGGGCCGTATAGATGAGGACGGTTATCTCTATTTGGCGGATCGTAATACCGATATGATTCTATCCGGCGGCGCCAACATTTACCCTGCAGAAATCGAGGCGGCGATTGATGGCTACGGCCCTGTGCGCAGTTCAGCGGTGATCGGTTTGCCCGATGAAGAGATGGGTAATATGGTACATGCCATCGTCGATGCCCCCGGTGGTATTAGCGAACAGGAGTTGCTCGATTACCTCAAAGAACGATTGGTGCGCTACAAAATCCCCAGAACCATCGAATTTGTAACGCAGCCACTGCGCGACGATGCTGGTAAATCGCGGCGCAAACAATTGCGGGAAGATCGGTTGTAATGTAGGTTTGGGCGCGTAAGCGCATATTGAGTTCATGGAAACAAGGCGAAATATCTAGCGTAATATTTTTGTATAAATAATATTGTTTACCGCAGTATTGATTCAGGTCTCTATTGAGCTGTTTTTTTATTTAGAGATCGTGGAACAAGCGCGACGGGCTCTTTCAAAATATTTAATCGTAACAAATTAATGATTCAACTAATTCTGTTCGTGCAAAAAAACTGGGTCGCTATCACTTTGTTTTCATTGGCGGGGGTTACGGCATCGTCTCTTTGGCCAGCAGAACACCTTCCCGATGTACCAGGCACAGATAAACTTCATCATGTTATTGCATATACGATTTTGGTATTTCCGACTGCGCTGCGAAAACCAGATAAGTGGGTCTTATTTGGTTTGAGTTTTATTGTGTACGGCGGGGCAATCGAGCTAATACAGCCTTACGCAAATCGTTATGGCGAGTGGTTGGATTTACTTGCGAATACCACTGGAGTTTTGTGCGGGTTCGTTATTGCAGGATTTATTACTTGGTTTTTTTCTGGAGCTTTAATAGCAGCAAAGAACGCCAGATAACCCAGTGGTCATTGTTGTTAAGAGGTGGCTGCGCAAGCGCGCTTTTAAATCCGTTTAAAAACAGTGGCTTGGTATTGCACCAAACCACTGCACTAAGGCCTCTGCACTACGCCTCTGCACTAAGCCGGCAGATTGCTGGCTAGTCTTTGGGTACTTGTATGGCCCTTTCACGGGTTGGCAATTCTACCGTTGCGGTACCCGGTACGGTAACTTCGCCGGAATCTTTTTCCACCCATATTTCTAGATCAGCAAAGGATTGGCCATTGTCTTGGTACACGTGGGTGACGCGGCCTTTGCCTGTAAGGTTTTCATCGACCACGGCGTAGCGCCGGTTGCTGTAGTTTATTTTTCGTAGCCAGCCGGTAGTGCCAATCCAGCTTTCCAGTGTTTGCACTAAAATTTCGCCTTGAAGAGGGCCGTGAATCACACGTTCTTCGTAGCCCTCATGTTGCGCCCAAAGCGTATCGAAATGTATACGGTGGGTATTGCAGGTTGCGGCAGACACTTGGAACAACTGCGCAGCGCCAATAGCGATACTTTTGGAGGGGATCTCCTGACCTTCAGATACGTCTTCCCAATAAACTGTGCTCATGTTGCCCTCCTAGCGGTAAATAAGTGTCATTTTGACGATGACGGCGGGGTTGCCATTTTGGTTGCTGTACGTGGTGGCAGTGGTTACAAATACCAGCGGGCCACTTTTGCCAAGCTTTTCAGTCAGTTCAACCAGTTTTGATTGTTGGGTGATGGTGTCGCCTGCGCGGATTGGCCGAATGTATTCGACCTCGGTTCCGCCTGCCATAGCGCGCGGCAGTGGCAAAGGCGGTGTGAGGGTTGGCTGTTTGGGTGCGACTTTTCTAGAGTGGCCATCGCCACCCAATACCGAAACATGGGGGAATTCGGAAAACGAATTACCGTAGCTTAAAAATGGTGCGATGGTTCCACCAAAGGGTGTTTTGGCGGCGGCATCTTTATCAAAATGCAGCGGGTTGGGCTCCCACAATGTGTGGGCGGTGGCAAAGCGGCGCAGGTCTCGCTCGGTAACCTGTGCGGTTTTCGGGGCAGACTCACGGCCAACCCAGGCCATCAGTTCATCGGTCAGTACTTTCGGTTCAGGCATGTTCACTCCTTTGATCGTTATTATTGTTAGAGTTGTATGAAAGCATTGTAAGCACGCCTTGGCGCATCTCTCTACGCTCCAGTATCCGGTGCTTTTGTTTCGGTATTTGTGCACGCATCAAGCAATTGTTGGAGCTTTGGTGTACCCACTTCGCGGGCTAGCTGGATATTGCGTTGCGGTATTTGCTCTGGGTTTGTGGTGCGCTCAAGGGCTTGTTCAAGGCTATGCTCGCGAATAATGTGCAGCATCGGGTAAGGCGAGCGATTGGTAAAGTTACTGGGGTCATCAGCAGTGGCATCGGCAAAGCAGTAGTTTGGGTGAAAGCTTGCGAGCTGGTAAATACCTTCGTAGTCTTGGTCACTAATGAGCTGGTTTGCAACATCGAGAAGGTCGAGAAACGGGTGAAATTGGGCAAAGCCCTGGGTGAATATAATCAGCGTGGTTTCGATATCCGAGTGCTGATCAAGCTGCTCTAATTCAACAACCAGTAACTCGAGCGCTGCCTGCATGTCCGTTGCATCGCTAAGCTCATAACGAATCCGATTATTCGCAAGCTCTTTGCCGGCGAAGGGGCAAAAGTTGAGCCCAACCACAACCGATTGGACCCAGGCTTGTGTCGCAGATACTGCGTGAGCAGGAGTAGGGATTTTGATCATGGTTACGCCCTCAGTGTGTTTGTTGTACAAATTGATGCGGACGAACTCCTGTTGCCAGCAGCACCAGCAAATAAACACCCAGCCCGCTGCAGCACAGCACCGCAAGCCGCCAACTGCGTTCAAACCAAGACCAGGCTTGCCAGTCCCCCATTTCGTGACTACCAAACCAGAGCACAAAGCCCATTGCCAAGGTAGCGAGTGCTATTTTGCACAAAATAGAAACCCAGTCAGCTGCAGGGTTGTACACCCCCTGTTTGCGCAGGCCAGCGTACAGCCAGTACGCGTTTAGCCAAGCCGATAAAGAGGTCGCTAACGCTAAGCCAACATGGGCAAAAGGAACAATCAGCGCCAAGTTAAACACCATGTTGGCAACCATCGCTTTAATACCAATTTTCACCGGTGTCTTGGTATCTTGACGTGAAAAATAGCCCGGTGCCAAAACCTTAATCAGCATAAAGGCGAGCAACCCAAGCGAGTACGCTTGTAGGCTGCCGGAAATTTTCTCGACATCGTTACTGGTCATCTCACCGTATTGGAACAAAGTGGTGATCAAAGGTTTAGCCAGTACCACCAGCGCGGTGGCCGCCGGAATTCCAATCAGCACAATGAGCCGTAACGCCCAGTCCAGTGTTGATGAAAAATGGTCGCCTTGTTTGCGGGCATGAATGCGCGAAAGGCTCGGCAAAATTACCGTAGCAATGGCAATGCCAATCACCCCCAGAGGCAGTTCTACCAAACGGTCGGAATAGTAGAGCCACGAAACACTACCAGTGATCAAAAAAGACGCCAAAATGGTATCTAGCAACAGGTTGATCTGGCTAACTGAAACCCCAAACAAAGCCGGAATCATGAGCTTGGCAACCTTTTTAACGCCTTCGTCTTGCGGCTTAAAGCGTGGTTTGGGCACCATGCCAATGGCATATAAAAACGGCAGTTGAAACAACAGCTGCAAGAACCCAGCAAGCAACACCCCCCAAGCCAGCGCCATTACCGGTTGCTCTAAAAGCGGTGCAGCGAACAGCGCACAACCGATGAGCGATATATTAAGCAAAATGGGGGTGAAGGCCGGCGCGGCAAAGCGCCCAAAGCTGTTTAAAATACTGCCAGCAAAGCCGGTAAGTGAGATTAAAATAAGGTACGGAAAAGTGATGCGCAGCATGTCGGTGGTGAGCGCCATTTTGGCCGAATCAGCGTAAAACCCTGGCGCAAACAACCAAGCTAATAGCGGCGCAGCTAGCATTGCAATAACGGTGATAACCAACAACACCAACCCCAATACACCGGCTACATGGTTGATGAGCTCGCGAAGTTTTTTGGGGTCGCCCGATTCACGGTATTCCGACAATACCGGCACAAAAGCCTGCGCAAAAGCACCCTCGGCAAATAGCCTTCTTAGGAAGTTAGGGATCTTAAAAGCGACAAAAAAGGCATCCGCACCAGCACTGGCACCGATAAAGTTTGCGATGACAATATCTCGCGTTAAACCAAAAACACGCGACAACATAGTGAAAAAGGAGACTACAAGGCCGGATTTCAGTAAAGAACGGCGCTTATTGTTGCTATCTTGCTGCATTCATATTCCAATTTGGAGTTAATTTCCCTAGAATTATCACCTGATAAGACCAGCAGGTATAGCCTGCCGACTTCTCTCCCGCAGCAAGCCGCTCATTTTCGTGTGGTTTGGCTCGGTCATTTACAATAAAAATCATCTTACCTCTTCGATGCAAGCATGCCGACGTTTAACTATTTTGGCGTCTTATGTCAGCACATTAGGCTTGCCTATTGGCCGAAGCTAGGTTCGATCTACGTTCAATACACACAAAGGAAATTTCTAATGACAATTAGTTTTGAAGGCAAAGTCGCAATCGTAACCGGTGGCGGAAATGGATTAGGTAAAGCACACGCACTTGAACTTGCTCGTCGTGGCGCAAAAGTAGTTGTGAATGACCTTGGTGGTTCAGTAGATGGTACTGGCGGTTCAAGTGCAGCTGCTGATGCGGTTGTTGCTGAAATTAAAGCAGCTGGCGGCGAAGCCATTGCAAACGGTGGTTCAGTTTCTGACCGTGCCGGCGCACAAAGCATTGTTGACGACGCGGTTAAAGCTTTCGGCACCGTTCATATTTTGATTAACAACGCCGGTATCCTGCGTGACAAAAGCTTCTCAAAATGACTCTGGACGATTTTGAGCTGGTTTGTGACGTTCACCTAATCGGCGCAGTAAACGTGGCTAAAGCGTGCTGGGATATCATGAAAGCTCAAAAGTATGGTCGTATCCTAATGACTACTTCTGGTTCTGGATTGTTCGGTAACTTCGGACAAACTAACTACTCTGCAGCTAAATTGGGCATGGTTGGTTTCATGAACTCTGCAAAATTAGAAGGCGCAAAATACAACGTTCACACCAACTCATTGGCTCCAGCTGCGCTAACACGTATGACTGAAGACCTACTTCCTGGTGAAGTTGCTGAGCAAATGCCTCCTGAGCTAGTTACTCCTGGTGCGCTATACATGGTTTGCGACGATGCGCCAAATGGCGTCATCATTCAGGCGCAGGGCGGTTCTTTTGGTGTTGCAGAGATGATGCAAAACGAAAAAATTGATCTTGGCAAAAACGTTACGGTTGAAGACGTCGCGGCTAACTGGGCACAAATTTCTGACATGAGTAATGTTGGAACACGTAAGCCAGAAGACAAGTTGGTTCTAAACCCAGCTAAAAAATAGAGCTTTAAACCCTCTTTTGAGGGCAGTCTCTAAGTAAATTAAAACCCGCGTTCTTAGTTGAGTGCGGGTTTTTATTGAGCGCTATAAAGGGTTCGGTGATTAGAAAATTACGAAGTGTGGGGTGTCAGCTTTTTTTACGGTTTTAGCTTGTCAAAGTTAAGGCTAACCATAAAACCTAATAAAAAGAACGTGTTATAAAACTGCCCCATATCTCTTCTTTTGCAATTGGCTATATTGGCGGTGAGATAGGAGAGGGCTGGACTGCTTATTCACATTATCAAGGGTGGGCTGTTCGAACAGGTAGTGGATCACAGTGGAGCGACGATGCGGGAAACCTCTTTCGGCTTTGACTGGAATGCATTTCTTGCCATTGGCCTCTTGTGTTGACCGTTTCGCTTTGTTTTTTACTGATGATGTAAACAGCTTTGGAATTGACCCTAGCAATATCATAAGTATTGGTGCTTTTGGACTTGAGGGTATTGCCATCCCAGCATCACCAACCGTGATCTTAAATGCATCCGGTGTATTTGGTAGGCGGTGGAAGCACTGACGTACCGGAGCCTGCATCTATTGCGTTGTTTGCGTTAGGTCTAGTCGGCTTTGGATACATGCGCAAAAAGAAATTCGAGCAGTAGTTTTTTAGGTAGTTTGCTGTGTTATTTTCTATATAAGATATAGCGACTGTTTAGCTTCAAAGACTAGTTTTAAAAAGCCTGTTTTGTAACAAGGGCGGGCTTTTTTTGTATTAAAATTTGCTTAAGCTTTACAAGGCTTAAAAATAACCTGTGATAAAACCAGACAGTTAATGTAAAGTTTTCTACTTGGTTCCAGTGTTGGAATCGCCACTGCACAGGATGCGCGGTGTTGTATATCAAAGGAGTGATTTCTAAGATGCTACGTTTCCCCAGTATACGATCTGCCGTTTGTACCCTTCGGATTTTTCAGCGGCGGTTTGAAAAAAGTATCAAACCGCTTGTTTCTTTGTGCGCTAAAAATTTGTTTAACATTCGGCGTTGCGCGCTGTTTAGCGTGCTTGCATTAAGTGCTTATCCGGCGTTAGCCACTACCATATATTCCGAAAACTTTTCTGGTTTTGATGGCTCAGGGTTTGCAATTAACCCTAATACTGGCCAGCTACATTCGGAGGTGTTTCGTGTGACCGGGTTATCTCATGGCGACGGCACATTTGCGGCAACTTATGACATAGGTGATTTCGCACGTGGTAGTTCCAACGGCGGTGTAACAACCGGCGGGGTATATGCCTTTGATATCAGCAATGGTAACGGTTCACCTAATGTCGCGCTGGGTATTCAGCAAACCAGCTCGGACTTAACCCCTGGCGATATTTCATTACGAATCATCAATCAGTCCTCTGCGACGATTCATTCAATAGATATTCAGTTTGATCTGTTTGAGCTAAACAACGCCGGCCGTTCGTCGGTGGTTGAGTTTGAATATGCGATGGGTGATGAAAACAGCTATAACTCGTTAGCCGTTTTTAACAGCAACGAAGCAGCAGATGCGAATGCCAGTTGGGCCGGAGTGTTGGAATCTATTTCGTTATCGTCGATCAATTGGGCCGCGGCAGACCCATTGTTTTTACGCTGGTCGTTTGATGATTTGGCGGGATCAGGTTCTCGCGATGAATTCGCCATTGATAACATTACGGTGGTCGATACCTCCGGCACCAACAGCCGGGCGATAGTTCTTTCGGAGCCGGGGTTAATATTTGTAACTGGTTTGGCTTTGTTAGTGCTCAGCGGTTACTCAACAAACCGAGCAGGGGTTTCAATGCGCTCAAGTAGAATGCGCCGAAACTCAGCAGGGTCTTTGCTGGGTTTGCCGGGTTCTGCAAAGTAGTGGCTTAATAAGCGCGATAACCAAAACCGGCATGCCGCAAACCGGCACATCAGTGGCCAGGCTTGTTTTTCTATCTCTGTAATGCTTCGTTGCTGCGAATAGGCTTTTAGCAGTGAAGTAGTAAGTTGCGGGGAGAACTCAAAAGTGGCGCTCTCTAAGGGCGCTTTTTTTGGTGCTGCTGTCGGCACTGTTTTGGGCGCTAAACGGCACCAATCATTGGCCACTACGGCCAAGTCATAAAGCAGCGGCGCACTGCAGGCGTTGTAGAAATCTATCACGCCAGTGAGTGTGTTGCCTTCAAACAAGGCGTTATCACGAAACAGATCAGCATGGATGATTCCAGCAGGTAACGCACCAAATTTGGTGCGCGCGGCATGATAAACCGCTATTTCTGATTCAAGCAATTGTAAGTCTATGGCGCTCAAATGGTGCCTTAATTGTGTATGGCATTTGTGCATCCAATCGAGGTTGCTGGAGTTTTGTTTGTGGATATTAAGCGTGCTGGTGATGCCGTGCATGTGACCTAAAAATAAACCGATTTCTTCGCAATGTTGGGTGTTTACGTGACCAGGGTGTTTGCCTGTGAACCGCGGGAAAAGCAGCATCGGTTTATGGTTAACAGAGGTGTAAATTGCATCTTGCTGGCTGGGCATGGGCGCCGGCACTGGCAACCCATGAGCTGCCAGTGTTTGTAATAGCTGGTTGTAGAAGGGCCATTGCAGGGCTGTGAGTTGTTCAAATAAGGTAAGCACGTAGCGCGCAGGTTTGTGCCCTTGGCGCTGCAGACTCACAAAGTAGTTGGTGTTTTCTATGCCGTGCTCGGTGGGTTGCAGGTCTACTAGCTGGCCAAGGCGCGGGTAGTCCAGCAAAAATAGTTGCACCTGCTTGCGGCTAAGTGGGGTGATGATAGCCAAATAAATACTCGCTTAGTGGGTGAAGGCTCAAATGTGATGTGCTGTTCGTTATGACCAAATGATATTGGTTAAATGGTACGGGATAAGTGCATCGATCAGCCTAATGGGTGGCCTTGATATTGGCGCCATAAACAGTGCTGCTTGGGGCGCAGATCAATCGCTTTTTGATAATTCATCCTGTACAGTTCCGATGATTTTATAAGTATAGCGCCGCTGCGGCGAATCCTATTAAACCCCCTACTGATCTCCCTATGCCGACTTCTTCTACACCTGAAAATACGACCCCTGCACAACTACCACTATTGTTGGTTGATGGCTCCTCTTATCTGTATAGAGCCTTTCACGCATTGCCGCCACTGATGACCTCTAAGGGCATGCAAACCGGCGCGGTGAAAGGGGTGATCAATATGATTCGGCGCTTGATTGCAGATTACCCCGGCAGTCCGGTAGCTGTGGTGTTTGATGCAAAAGGCAAAACCTTTCGCCACGATATGTACAAAGAATACAAAGCCAACCGGCCACCCATGCCCGATGATTTGCGCCCTCAAATTGAGCCGATTCATCAAATTATTAAAGCCATGGGTTTACCGCTGCTGATGGTAGAAGGAGTAGAAGCCGACGACGTCATTGGAACCCTGGCGGTTCAGGCTACCCAGCTAAAAATGGATGCAGTGATATCAACCGGCGACAAAGACATGGCGCAGTTGGTGAACCAGCATATTAGCTTAATCAACACCATGGACAACAGCCGCCTTGATGAGGCTGGTGTGGAGGCCAAATTTGGTGTGCGGCCTGATCAAATTATCGATTACCTTGCGCTGATGGGCGATAAATCCGATAACGTGCCTGGGGTGGCTGGAGTAGGCCCAAAAACCGCAGTGAAATGGCTGGCAACTTACGGTGATATCGACCAGTTGGTAGAACACGCCGACGATATCAAAGGAAAAATTGGCGAAAAACTGCGTAACCAATTGGACCAAATCCCGCTCTCACGTGAGCTGGTAACCATTAAATGTGACGTTGAATTAGAGCAGCAACCCAACGAGCTGCTGCACGTACCCGCAGACAATGCTGCGCTTTTGGAGCTGTTCACTGAGCTGGAGTTTAAAGGTTGGGTTAACGAGCTAAACGACCAAACTTTGGTGCTGACCTCAACTCCGGGAACGGTGACGTCTGCTCCCGCTGATGAAAGCGAAAGCGACGAATCGACAGAACCCACAGCCAAGCCCAATGGCAATTATGAAACGGTCATGACCAAAGAAGCATTTTTGCTTTGGCTGGATCGTTTGCATGCTGCGGATCTTATTTCGGTGGATACCGAAACCACCAGCCTTGATTACATGACGGCCGAGATCGTTGGCCTGTCGTTCTCAGTAAAACCTGGCGAAGCGGCTTATGTTCCAGTCGCGCATGATTATGTCGGTGTGCCGGAACAGCTCGAGCGCGACTGGGTGCTCGCCCAGCTAAAGCCGTTACTTGAAGACCCTAATAAAGCCAAAATCGGCCAGAACCTAAAATACGACAAAAGCGTGTTGGCCAATTACGACATCTGCCTTGAGGGTATCGTGCGGGACACCATGCTCGAATCTTACATGCTTAACAGCACCGCTGGCCGCCACGATATGGATTCTTTGGCGCTGCGCCACTTGGATCGAACCACCATTCATTATGAAGATGTGGCCGGCAAAGGCGCCAAGCATATTGGCTTTAGCCAAGTGCCGTTAGAGCAAGCAGGGCCGTACGCCGCAGAAGATGCCGATGTCACCCTGGCGCTTGATGAGGTGATATGGGCGCAGCTAAAAGAGCAGGAAGGCCCCAAAAGCGTATTCGAAGCGATAGAGATGCCATTGCTGAGTGTGCTGAGCCGGATTGAACGAAACGGCGCGTTGATAGACAGCGGCCTGTTAGCAACCCAAAGCAATGAGCTGGGGCTGCGTTTAATCGAGTTAGAAAGCGAAGCGCACGACTTAGCCGGCCAGCCGTTTAATTTGGGCTCGCCAAAACAGCTACAGGAAATCTTTTTCGAGAAACTAAAACTGCCCATTATTAAGAAAACCCCCAAGGGCCAACCCTCCACCGCAGAGCCAGTATTAAAAGAGCTGGCTCAAGACTATCCGCTACCCAAAGTGATTTTAGAATACCGCTCACTAGCTAAGTTGAAGTCGACTTACACCGACAGGCTGCCCGAGCAGGTTTGCCCTAAAACTGGACGGGTACATACCTCGTACCACCAAGCAGTAACGGCAACTGGCAGGCTTTCTTCAACCGGCCCGAATTTGCAAAATATACCGGTTCGGACCCAGGAAGGCCGGCGTATTCGCCAAGCATTTATTGCGCCGGAAGGTTATAAATTGGTAGCGGCGGATTACTCCCAAATTGAACTGCGAATCATGGCGCACTTGTCTGCAGACCCAGGGTTAATCAACGCCTTTAGTGCGGGGTTAGATATTCACAAAGCCACTGCAGCTGAAGTATTTGATGTTGATATTGACGAAGTAGATAACGACCAACGGCGCAGCGCTAAAGCGATTAACTTCGGTTTGATGTATGGCATGTCGGCCTTTGGACTGGGTAACCAGCTGGATATTTCGCGTAATCTTGCTCAGCAATATATGGATCAATATTTCGAGCGTTACACCGGTGTGCGGGAATATATGGAGCGCATTCGCGAAACTGCAGAGCAGCAAGGGTATGTTGAAACCCTGTTTGGCCGGCGGCTTTACCTGCCAGAAATCCAGTCGCGTAACCATATGCGCAAGCAAGCTGCAGCGCGCGCCGCGATCAACGCGCCAATGCAAGGCACCGCGGCGGATATTATAAAAATAGCCAGGATCGACGTAGACCAATGGC
>JAESUM010000012.1 GCA_016763075.1 Pseudomonadales bacterium | reverse complement strand
TTGGTGCGGGTGCGGGTGCGGGTGCGGGTGCGGGTGCGGGTGCGGGTGCGGGTGCGGGTGAATCAACCGCTGTTTCTACAGTGTTGTTCGACCGGATTTCCCAACAGTGGTGTATTTTTTTGTTGCGCTGAAAGTCAGGGTCGGTCAGTTGGCTTGAAATGTGGCTGATCTCAAACTCCACCAGCGCGGCTTCATCAAGCTTAAACCGGCGAAAGTTATTAGAGAATAGCAATACACCGCCTGGGGCCAGTCTCTTGGCAGCTGATTTAATGAGTTCAACGTGATCGCGCTGAATATCGAGAGTATCTTCCATCTTCTTCGAGTTTGAAAAAGTAGGTGGGTCCAAAAAGATAAGGTCGAATTGTTCGTTATTTTGCTCCAACCAAACGATACAATCGGCGCGAATCACTTGGTGCTGGCGAGTATCAATATCATTTAATTGAAGGTTATCGATCGCCCAGCTGCAATAGTTGTGTGACATATCTACGCTAACAGATTGCACCGCACCAGCTTTGGCAGCATACACCGTTGCCGTTGCGGTGTAGCAAAATAGGTTTAAAAACCGGAAAGGCCGGCCAGATTTTTGAGCGTTCTGTTGTGTGGCTTGTTTGACTCGGTCGCCAATTGCTGCACGCATGGGCCTGTGATCTAGAAATAAACCTGTATACAAGTAGTCATACAAATTAACCAAAAACTGATGAGAGCCTTCGCGCACGGCGAAGAACTCATTTTTTTGTTCGAGGCGCTGGTACTGTTTGTCACCGCGCTGTTTGGTACGTTGCTTAACGGCAATCTCTTTTTGGTCAAGATCAAAGATAGCGGCGACTGTTTTTACTGCGCCCATTAAACGTTTTTGGGCGGTTGCCGGGTCAATGGTTTTAGGCGCTGCGTACTCTTGAATACAAAAAGAGTCTTCGTATCGGTCAATAGCCAGAGAAAACTCTGGGATGTCAGCGTCATATATTCGGTAGCAATGGATGTCGTTATTCTTCACCCACTTCGATAAATTGCGCTGATTTTTCTTAATGCGATTGGCTAAAGAGTCGCAAAACTTCGGAATGCTTTTTTCATCTCGGCTGGCTAGGCGCGGTGCAGTTTCTTCGTCCGAGCGTTTGTAATGAGCCAATACGCAGGGTAGGGCTCCATTTTTCATTTTGTTCGCACGTTGCTGCTGTATTTTAACTTCATGAACCAGTTCAGGGTTCCCAGAAAACACACTAGCGCGCCAGCCGACCATGCTGGCTATTTTTATACCTAGGTTTTTGTAGAGCGGGACCAGTTCTGTTTGGTCGCCAATTCGTTCACCGTAGGGTGGGTTAGTCACCAAAAGCCCTTGGCCCATTTGTTCAAATTGCCCAGGGTCTAGGTTTTCTAGTGATGCTTCTTTGACTTGAATAAGCGCTTCTAATCCAGCCGCTTTTATATTTTGTTTAGCGATGGCAACCATACGCGGGTCTTGGTCATAGCCAAAAATAACCGGTGTATTGGTACTAGGTGTTTGTTGTTTTGCTGTAGCGATCTCTTTTTGCTCAAGCCATACATCAGGCTGATGACCGTTCCAGTGCTCAAAACCAAAGCTGGGTCTTAATAAGCCCGGCGGTGTTTGTGTGAGAATTAACCCTGCTTCTATTAACAACGTTCCTGAGCCGCACATCGGGTCTAGCAGATATTCCTGCTCGTTTTTTGGATCAGGCCAGCGGCAACGCAACATAATGGCGGCGGCTAGGTTTTCTTTTAGTGGCGCCGAACCTGCCTGCTGACGATACCCGCGGCGGTGCAAACTATCGCCAGTTAGATCTAAGCCTATGGTGAGGCGATCTTTTTTAAGGTAGCCGGTTACCCGAAGCTGTGGTGTTTTGGAATCAACATCTGGGCGATCACCGGTTTTGGTACGAAACCGATCTACCACCGCATCCTTTATACGCAAGCTTGGAAACATACTGTTGCGAATCCATTCGGCTTTGCCGTTGAAGGTAACCGCAAAGGTGGTGCGAATATTAAAGTGCTCCTCCCAGGGTACAGATTCTGTGATGTTGTAGAGATCATCGTCGCCCATGCAGTTTTCTTGTGCGAGCACTAAGGTCAGCCGGTTGGCGACGCGTGAGCACAATAGCAATTGATAAGCTTGCGCTAACTCTGAACTGAAATAGACTCCGCCAGGGGTTACTTTTGCATTATCAATCTGCAGTTGCTGCAATTCGGCGGTGAGTATGTCTTCGAGGCCGGGAACGGTGCTTGCGAAAAAATCAGTCATGTATAGGTCTGTGAGGGTCAGGTTGAGCGGGCGGCCTATTCTACGCAACTCAACGCAACATTGCCCTGAATTTGGCCTGATTGAGGGGTTCATTCACAATAGGTTAGTTTTGGCAGGTTAGTTCATCAATACCCAAGATGCGCACAAACAGTAGAAATGATTGAGTTTTTTTCGCTCATACCATAATCTGCAAATCAGTGAAAACAGGCTAGCCGGCTTGCGCAATGAACCGGCGAACGAAAACCGCACCATATATTAGGGACGATTCAGATTGAACATCATCAGAAATTCAGAACGATCGCTACATCATCGACTGATATCTATAGGCACTATGATCACGTTGCTGTGGTTTGTGTTGGCAGGATATTACATTATTGAAATCATCGGTTGGCGCGAATTTATCGTTCAACCAGCCGATGTGATGGGCGGTTTTTTTGAAGGTAGCTTCGCACCCTTGGCGTTTTTATGGCTGGTAATAGGGTATTTCTTGCAACAACAGGCACTACAAGAAAATACCGTAGTATTGGCAGAACAAGCCAAGCAATCGCACCGAGACAGCTTTCTGAAAATGTCAGAATTGGTAATGGGGCAACTGGCAGTTGTTGCCGGATTTCTTTATGTTTCTAGCCAAGGTACGACAGGGAATAAACGCCATACTGGCGCTGAGCTGGATGACCTCTGGCGGCAACTCAGTAGCGGTAATGAGTCGGTATTTATAGTGATGATGATCAACCTTCGCCTTGATGAAAATGGTCAGCCGCAACCTATACATGATTTGTTCTATAGTACAGAGGTGCGCCGTCGTCATACGACCACCTACATTACTACCTTTGAAAAGCTCGTTACGCATGCAAAAGAAGTGGATCAAGACGATATGATTCGTGAATCATTAATGCTGGGTACAGCCCAAGGCATACTCTACCGGACAATGATTGAAATTAGAGATGATCCGGAATTGTAAAAGGCTGACTTAAAATCCGTTTAATAAACACATTGGAAGAATAATAAGATGATGGGAAAGTGCGTTGCACCAAATTGAATATTATATTGATATTGTGTACAAATGCCTGCGTATTTTGGGCTTGCCCCGCGTTCAATATAGAGGCTAAATAAGATTGACCACATGAGTGAAAATAGTAAAAAAAATAATGCTAGCGCGGAGATCCCAAAAGATCAGATTTTGGTAGATCCAGTTGAAATAGGAAAAGCACTTGCCACCGTCGTAGAAAACCGAAGTCAGTTAACTGTGCGCATTAACGACCGACTAACGCCTTATGTGAGTTTGTTGGTAGAAGTAGACAGCACCAAAAACGTTTTATATATTGACGAATTACTGCCTAAAAATGGTAACGACGCACTTTGTAACGGAGAGATTTTTTCTGTTCGTGCGATGTGCAGAGGTATCCCGTTATTTTTTGAAAGCAATCAGATTCTGTCTGTTGAGTCAGAAAAGGGTGTGCTTTCATACAAAATTAAATTCCCAAAAAAACTGGTTTACCAACAACGGCGGCAGTTTTTTAGAATGGCGGTGGGCTTAACTCAAAATTGTGATGCAGTGTTGGCGCCATCGGATGATGGCCTTAACGCAGCAGGCCCTTCGATACGGGGAAGAGTGGTTGATCTTAGTGCGCGGGGTGTGGGTGTTCGGATTTTAGGGCAGCTCGAGACTGAGCTATGCGTAGGCGATAAATTATCTGAATGTGAAATCAGCTTGCCTGACCATGATTTTATTAATGGCCCCGCTGAAGTGCGTCATTTTTTCTATGACGAAGAGCGCGATATTACAATTTGCGGATTAAAATTTAAGGGCCTCAACAAAGTAGAGCAACGCACCTTAGGGCGTTATGTGCTGCACCTTCAGCGCGAGGCGCGTAAAAGCCCCGGCGGTTAGTTCATAAACACCGAAGCTCTCCGGTAAAATTAATTACCCTCTATTAAACAGCAGTCTTTGACCTTTTTGGTCTGAAAGGATTTTGCTGTTTTGGTACATCAATTCTCCATTGACTAACGTGCTGTTAACGGTTGAGCGGAAGGTATAGCCATCAAATGGCGACCATCCGCACTTCGATAGATTAGCTTCACGAGCAATGGTTTGTGGGGTGTTTAGATCAACCAATACCAAGTCTGCCCAGTAGCCTTCTCGAATATACCCACGTTCCTTAATTTGAAAACGCTGTGCCACCGCGTGGCTGGTTTTTTCGACAATCAACTCAAGACTAAATAAGCCATTATGGTAGTGCTCAAGTAGACTCTGAAGGCTGTGCTGGACCAACGGCAAGCCAGAGGGTGCCTTCATATAATGTTTGTTTTGTTTTTCTTCCCATGTGTGAGGGGCATGGTCTGTCGCGATGACATCAATCACGCCGTTGATAACGGCTTGTTGTATTGCTTCTTGATCGGTTTTGGCTTTAATAGCTGGGTTACACTTAATTAACGCACCTTTTTCAGCGTAGTCCGCTTCGTTGAAAAATAGGTGATGGCTACAGGCTTCGGCGGTAATCTGTTTTTGCGCCAAGGGTCTGTCATCAAACAAGGCAAGCTCTCGTTCGGTGGTAAGGTGCAAAACATGCAACGAGGTACCGTAACGTTTAGCAAGTGCTACTGCAGTTGAAGACGATTTGTAGCAGGCTTCTGCGGAGCGAATTTGCGGATGAAATTTAAACGGTATTTCATCACCGTAGCGTTGGCGATACATCAGTTCGTTATCGGTGATCATCGGTGTATCTTCACAATGCGCAGCTAATAATATGGGTGCGTAGTCGAACAATTGCTCCAAAATCCGTGGGTCATCAACCAGCATATTGCCGGTAGAGGCGCCCATAAACACTTTAATGCCGCAGCAGCTTTCTGGGTCTAGCCCTTTGATCAGCTCCATGTTGACGTTCGTCGCACCAAAATAAAACGAAAAATTTGCCAGTGATCGGCTTGCCGCCAACTTGTACTTTTCTTCAAGCACCGCGTAATTGGTTGTTTGTGGATTACAGTTGGGCATTTCCATAAAACTGGTGATGCCGCCAGCGACAGCCGCCGCCGATTCGTGTGCGATGTCGCCTTTATGAGTAAGGCCGGGTTCACGAAAATGAACCTGATCATCAATCAGTCCTGGTAATAAATGTTTACCGGTAGCATCGATTTGCGCCTTGGTGGGTACGTTTTGAAGGTCCGGCCCGATCTGATCGATACGTCCTTGATCAATAACAATATCGAGCTGTTCGATTTTGCCTTCGTTCACAACCGTGGCGTTGCTGATTAAGAGTTGTTTCATAGCGCGGTTTCTACCCTGAAGGGTTTAAGTTAGGTATGCTTCGCGATCTTATCAAACCGCGTTAGTTTTTGGGTCGCAATTGCTCACCATGTTCAAAAAAATTGAAAGCCAATCAAAAAATACTGAGATTAATTTAGACGAAGTGTTAGATTCATTAAAGTATAACGAACAGGGATTGGTGCCCTGCATTGCTCAGCAAAGTGGAACAGGCGAGGTGTTAATGATGGCCTGGATGAACCGCGATGCCTTGGATGAAACCCTGAAAACGGGCCGCGTTTGCTACTGGTCGCGCTCGCGTTCAAAGCTTTGGCGCAAGGGTGAGTCTTCGGGGCAGGTTCAAATGCTGAAGCAATTAAAAATAGACTGTGATGGCGATACATTGCTGGCGATCGTTGATCAAACCGGCCCGGCTTGTCATACAGGCCGTCGACATTGCTTTTATTTGGAAGTGACGGGTAGTGTGGTGAAAGTTACTGGAGACGTATTGATAGACCCAGCAGATCTTTACAAAAGCTAACCCGTTAGGTGGGTTAGCTTGTTACTCTTTATCTCATCAATCTTTAGCTGGTTTGATGGGTGTTTGTATTCTAAAGGCAGGCTAAGAAAGTGCGTCGCGCTCTTCAGTGCTTAGCTGCCGTGCTTCGGATTCCAGCATCACCGGAATATCATCGCGAATAGGGTAGGCTAGGGCGCTGGCTTTACAAATTAGCTCCTGCTTATCTTTGTCGTAGGTGAGGGGCGCTTTAGTTACTGGGCAGACCAATATTTCTAGCAGTTTTGGGTCAATCATGGTTTGAATGCTCTTGTAAAGAATGTCCGTCCGCTTCACCTTGGAGTGAAGCTGGGCCAATGTTGCGGATTCGGGTTTTAGAATTGAGCGTTCAGTGCGCTGTGTTCTAGATGTGCGCTACTTTACTGTATGCCTCGGCCAAACACCATGGTTTTGGCTGCTGGCATACCTGTTGCCAGCCCTCGCAGATAATGGCCGTATACCGCCATAACACTACGACGAGTTGTGACTCTTATTTAAGGCGTCCGAACAGCGCAATACATTTGAGCGCATGTTTTCCATCCAGTGCTTGCAAAAAAAGCACTTTCGAGGACAATTCGCCGTCTTGTGAAGGGCATCCGCAATACCGCATTGTATTGATGGATAACGACTTGAAAAAGCCGCCTCTGCACATGTTTTCGATGGTGGCCCCTGTTGGTCCCCTCGCAACGATAGATCGTGAACTCCGCCAGGCCCGGAAGGGAGCAACGGTAGCGATTGATTCGTGTGCCGGGGTGTGGCTGGTGGGGGTCGCTTCCAGTTTTCCGTTCGCTATTCTTGCGCTGTACACCCGTTACGTTCAGCCTAATCTTTGCAAGTAACCCGCGTATGACTCATCAGGTTCTGGCCCGTAAATGGCGCCCCCGCAGTTTTTCTGAAACCGTAGGCCAAGATTTGGCGGTTAGAGCATTGGTTAATGCGCTCGACAACCAGCGGTTGCATCACGCATATTTATTTACCGGCACCCGTGGTGTCGGTAAAACCACTATCGCGCGCGTATTGGCAAAGTGTCTCAACTGTGAAACCGGTATTACCTCCCAACCCTGCGGGCAATGCTCTGCCTGTGTGGGGATTTCTGAAGGCCGGTTTGTTGATCTCATTGAAGTAGATGCCGCCTCGCGTACCAAAGTAGAAGATACCCGCGAACTGCTCGAAAACGTCCAGTACGCACCTTCTGCTGGTCGCTACAAAGTGTACCTAATCGATGAAGTGCACATGCTCTCCAACCACAGTTTTAACGCGCTGTTAAAAACACTGGAAGAGCCGCCGCCCCACGTTATGTTTTTGTTCGCAACGACAGACCCTAAAAAACTGCCTGTTACTATATTGTCGCGTTGCCTGCAGTTTAACCTCAAGCGTATTACTCCAGAGACCATTGCTGGGCAGCTGGAATTGGTATTGGGTCAAGAGCAAATCAAATACGAAGACGCCGCGCTTAAACTGTTGTCCCGAGCTGCTGATGGCAGTATGCGCGATGCGCTTAGCCTTACAGATCAAGCGCTGGCTTTTGGTGCCGGAGAAGTGCTGGATGCCGACGTGCGATTGATGCTCGGCACGATTGGCAAAGACGTGGTTCAAAACCTGTTAGAGGCATTGATCAATCAAGACGCACCCACCATTTTAAGTATCGTTCAGCAGGTTTCTGAACATACTTCAGATTATGCGAGTTTGCTGGCGGACCTTATTGGTTGGTTGCATCAGCTTGCGGTGGTTCAAATGGTCCCAGGGGCCATTGACGAGAACCAATGGGAACCCGAAGTGATGCAAGCTCTTTCGGGCCGTATTAGCCCTGAAGACTTGCAACTGTTCTATCAAATTGCATTGACCGGCAGGCGTGATTTGCCCGATGCACCCGACATGAAAAACGCACTTGAGATGGTGCTGTTGCGCATGTTGGCCTTCCGGCCAGGCTCGCAATCTGGCTCGCGCAAGGGCGGGACAGCGCCAGCCACAACGCCGCCAGGTAAACCTGGATTAGGGGAGCAAGGCGGTATTAGCTCAGCCACTGGTACAGCCTCAATGCCTCGAAATAACAATTCATTACCCTCTCAAGCTGTTGAAAGTTCAGTAAATAATAATAATATCGAAGAGTCGACCTCAACTGAGTTTAGTGCTGCGCTGGCTTCGACTCGCGCTGATGTTGCTGGTAACACTACTGCTACTGCTACTGCTACTGCTACTGCTACTGCTACTGCTACTGCTACTGCTACTGCTCAAGGCGCAGCGCCTCAAGGGGTGGTTCGTTCTGCAAGGCAAGCGTTGGCCAATAGCATGGCCTCAGCGGGAGGTGATAAAAAGCCGATGGCAGCACCTCATACGCCTTCAACACCTCGAACGCCTAGCGTTAATGAGTCGCCGCCAAGCATGGAAACTGCCCCGCCACTTGGCGAGCTTGCACCGGTAGATATCCCTGTTGCTATGAGTCAACCAGTAGCTCAGCTTGCGGTTAATTCGGCGCTTAATTCAGCCGCTAATCCTGTATCTAACTCTGTACTTAATGCAGCGGAAGAGCCAGAAGTGTTCCAGCCAGTTAAGCGTGAAACGCCAGCAGTAAAGCTGGTGAGTGGTTCACCTTTTGATCAAGACTGGGCCGACATGATAGAGCGAGTTTCATTGCAGGGCGTGAGCCGTATGTTGGCTATAAACAGCGCGCTTGAGTCGCGGACTGACGAATGCTTTTTCCTGCTGTTAGATAATACCCACAGTACCTTTTTGAACCCTGAAAATGAGCAACGAATCGCGACGGCGTTGTCGCAGCAAATTGGCAGAGAGGTTCGGGTGCAATATAAGGTGGTAGCTAGCCTTGGGGCATACCAAACCCCATCACAGATTCAGCTGGCCAACCAAGCCGCTCGCCAAGCATTGGCAGTAGAACAAATTGAGCAAGACCCGAACGTACAACAGTTGGTGAGTCAATTTTCTGGGAAGATTGATTACGACTCGATAGAGCCGTTGGGCTAATTACCGGTTACAAGACCAGGAGTTCAGATGTTGAAAAATGGTATGGGCGATATGCTAAAGCAAGCCCAAAAAATGCAAGCACAGATGAAAGAAGCCCAAGAAAAGCTTTCAAATGCTGAGGTCAGCGGCGAGTCTGGTGCAGGATTGGTTAAAGTGGTTATGACCGGTCGTCATGATGTCAAAAAGGTCGAGATCGATGCTGACCTAATGAGCGAGCCCAAAGATATGCTGGAAGACTTGCTAGCTGCAGCGGTGAACGATGCCGTGCGTAAAGTCGAAGAAAAGAACAAAGAGATGTTGTCTGGCTTGGCCGGTGGGCTGCAAATGCCCGACGGTTTTAAAATGCCATTTTGATCGCATAGTTTTTTAGCCTGATAGCCTGATAGCCTGATAGCCTGTTGATTTGCCGGCCCGTTAATTTGATAGCTCCGTTAACCTGCACGTTACTTTTTCGTAATCTCATATGTTACTAAGCCCTAAGACTGATCAGTTGGTCAAAGCCCTGCAAGTGTTGCCGGGTGTTGGCCCCAAGAGCGCGCAGCGCATGGTGTTGCACCTGCTTGAGCGTAATCGCCAGGGCGGGGTTCAGCTTTCGGCTGCAATCCACGATTGCATGCAAAGTGTTGACCACTGTCAGCGTTGCAGAATTTTTACCGAAGAGCCTGTGTGCCGGTTGTGCCTTGATCCTAAACGAAATGCCAAAATCCTCTGCGTGGTTGAAGCGCCGGGTGATTTAATGGCGGTAGAGCAAGCCGGTAGTTACGATGGTCGGTACTTTGTTTTGATGGGCCGGTTATCACCCATTGACGGAATCGGCCCGGCAGAAATTGGTATGCCGGAGCTGCTTAAAATTATCGAAGAAGACGCCGTAACAGAAGTGATTCTGGCTACCGGCTCCACCGTAGAAGGCGAAGCAACCGCCTATTATATTTCTGAACAATTAAAAACTAGTGCGCTTCAAGTCTCGCGAATTGCCCATGGTATCCCCATGGGAGGAGAGCTTGAATACGTCGATGGTAATACCCTGTCCCATGCGTTGGCAGGTAGAAAGGTAATCGAGAATGACTGAAATTTTGGATAAAAAAGTAGCTGAAAAGCCCGTATACGAGCGTGCACCACGCGTAGATGCTGAGCTGGTAACAGACCAAGCACGACTCGCAGAGCTTGCCGATAAATGGGCCGAATGCGATTGCATCGCCGTTGATACTGAGTTTGTGCGTACCCGAACGTTCTACGCGATTCCGGGTTTGGTTCAAATTCACGATGGCGAGAATGGCTATTTGATTGATCCGGTTGCGATTCCAGACTTCTCTGATCTGGTTGACCTTTTTGAAAACCCATCAGTGGTCAAAATCTTGCACGCATCTTCAGAGGATTTGGAGCTGTTTGACCAATTGGTAGGCATGGCCCCCACACCGCTATTTGATACCCAAGTGGCTGCGGCCTTTTTGGGCAAAGGATATTCCTTGGGTTACCGAGGGCTGATTGAAGATATGTTCGCGGTCACCATCCCAAAAGAAGAGACTCGCTCTAATTGGGTGCAGCGGCCTTTAACTGATGCGCAGCTCGATTACGCGGTATTGGATGTGGTTTATTTGCCCGAGGTGTTTAAGCGCTTTAGAGGCGAGCTAGAGGCTCAGGGTAAGCTTGAATGGTTCGAGCAAGAGATGAGCCGTATTACCAGCACGCGAAGCTGGATTCCTGACCCAGACAAAGCCTATCTAAAAATTAAGACCGCTTGGAAGCTCGATGCAAAAGGGCTGCAGTTTTTGCAGCTGCTGGCTAAATGGCGTGAAGAAAAGGCCGTGGCAGAAGATAAGCCACGCTCGTTTATATTGAAAGATGGCCAGTTGATGGCCATTGCTCGCTTGCAGTCGGCTAATTTGCAGGCGCTTTCAAGTATTGAAGATATCCACCCCGGAGCTCTAAAACGCTATGCTGATGATATCTTAAGTATGGCGCATGTGGTGGAAACTACCGATGCGCCAACCTCATTAAGAGCTCCCCTTCCGCCTCTTCGAGGGCAGGCATCAGCTTGCTATAAAGAGTTTAGTAAGATTGTTAAGAGTATTGCAGAACATATTGATATTGCTTCAGAAGTTCTGGCAACTAGAAGAGATCTTGAAGCATTGATCAGCAATTATATGAGTGCCTCTGAGGTGATCATGCCCGCTAGTTTAGGTGGTTGGAAAGCACCGTTATTGGAGCAACCATTACTAGATTGTGCCAAGCGCTACCTGAGCCCTGACTGAGCCCCGACCGAGCATCAACCGGTGGCCCGCTCTACCAAAACTTCCAATAAAACCCGTTAAGTGAACATGCAAAAATCATGATTATTTCGATATTCAAAAGTGGACGTAAACAAGAGATGTACCTTTACGTCGAAAAGGCCAAAGGCTTGGCCGATGTGCCCGATACCTTAAAAGAGATGTTTGGTGCGCCCAGCCTTGCAATGACCATGCTGATCAAGCCAGACCAAAAGCTGGCTCGCGCTGACCCCGAAACCGTGATCTCATCGATTCAAAGTCAGGGCTATTATTTACAACTACCGCCCAAAATAGAGAGTTTGTTGGTGCCGCCGGAATAGCGCGGTGCATACTCTTATCATGCATGGCGTATAACTACTTAGCTGGTTGCTTGCCCCGCTGCCTGGCCTGCTACTTTGGCCCATTACTCAACGAAAACCAATCGCACACCGCAGACTAGCGAATTATGGAACAACCTTTTTGGAAGACTAAATCTCTTGAGCAAATGAGCCCCACCGAGTGGGAATCAATTTGCGACAACTGCGGTCAGTGCTGCCTGCAAAAGCTAGAAGATGAAGACACCGGCGATATCGCAATCACAAAAATTGTATGCCGCTACAGCGACCCACAAACGTGCCGCTGTACGCAATACGAGAATCGTTCAATTAAAGTGCCGCAATGCCTTCAGCTAACACCAAAGCTAGTGCGAGAGCTTACGTGGTTGCCGCGCACCTGTTCCTACAAAGTGCTTGAACAAACCGGTGAGCTAGCCGACTGGCACCCATTGGTTTGTGGTTCTGATGAGGGGGTGCATGACACCGGCCACTCGGTGCAGGGGCAATCGATTTCAGAAAACCTTATTGATCCAGATAGCTGGGAAGAGCACATTATAGATTGGGTTGAGCTATGAATAACGGCGTGACGTTATGATCGGATTCGGCGGCTATTTGCTGGGGTGGTTTGGGTATATTGTCTGTACTTTGGGTTTTATTTATTTCTTGCGTAACTTGTTCGGTAAGTTCCGTAACTATTTGATAGTTAAGTTAATGTTATCTATTGTTGCTGCATTTTTGTTAGCGCCCTGGCACGTTATAGATGTTGAAGTTGCATACTGGGCACCGGCGGCAGTAGTTGGGCTGGTTCAAAGTGTAATGACAACACCGCAAGAGGCGCTCATCCACATTAAACCAATGGCCATACTACTGGCGGTATTTTGGAGCTTGGTATTGCTGCGCTACTTTGTGCAAAAACGAAAAGTGCCATCAGCGGCAGCTGCCGATAGCTAATTGCTCAGCAGCGAATCGTCCAGCAGCGAACCCTCCAATCGCTAATCAGCTAAACACTAGTTAGCCAAATACTAAGAGTCTCGAGGTTTGCTTGGTATTAGCTTCACCGTTGAGCTACTGCGTGCAACTTCTACTTCGGCTTCATTAAACAAGCTGGCCTCGGTATAAGCGATCGAGCGACCCATTCGTACTACCCGCCCGACACCACGAAATGTCCCAGGGTTAGAGGCACCTAAAAAGCTCACCTTTAATTCCAGCGTTGATGCACTTTTGGTTAAACCAGAATGGGTCGATGCAGCGTGCGCCATACAGGCGTCTAACATTGCGCTGACATAGCCACCCTGAACAATGACTTTAGAGTGGCAAAACTCTTCTCCAATAATAAACGACATCTGCACTTCGCCGGCTTCTTGGTCTATCTCGATAATATCGCCACCGATCAGCTTAATGGCTGGCGGCAAATGCTTACGGATCAGTACGCTCATTTCATCGTTTGTCATTGTTTTCACCCGCTGCGATGCAGCTTTTTGTTGGAAGAAACCCTACGCGCTACCCAAACTGCTGTATTGAATATTTATTTGTATGAGAGTGTAACAATGTCGCGTGCGCGCGTGTCTCTATAGAATGTTATTGTTTGATTGTGAACTTGTCATTAAAGTACAAAACCCATTTGAACCTGTCAAACCAACCACCTTGTTGCCAAGCTGTTTAGGCAAGCCACCCAAAAGAAGAGAAGTATTATGAGTCACTATGACGTAGATCTATTTGTAATTGGCGCAGGCTCCGGTGGTGTGCGAGCTAGCCGAATTGCGGCAAGCCTGGGCGCACGCGTAGTGGTGGCAGAAGAGCGCTACCCTGGTGGGACCTGCGTGAACGTAGGCTGCGTGCCCAAAAAACTATTCGTGTACGCCTCTCACTACGCCGAAGATATGCATGAAGCCGCCGGTTTTGGTTGGACCGTTGAGCCGGCTCAATTTAATTGGGAAACCCTGCGGGATAACAAAACCACCGAGATCGACCGGTTACAGGGTATTTATCGAAATTTACTGAGTAACGCCGGTGCAACCTTGATTGACGGCAAAGCCACCATCACTGGCCCACATTCAGTTGAGGTAAACGGGAAAACCTACAGCTGCGAGCGTATTTTGATTGCGACCGGCGGTTGGCCGTTTATTCCGGAGTTTCCGGGCCGCGAGCACGTGATTAGCTCCAACGAAGTGTTTTATCTTGACCAGTTTCCAAAACGTGCGCTGGTGGTGGGTGGCGGTTACATCGCCGTTGAGTTTGCCGGAATCTTTAACGGGCTGGGTGCACAAACCCACCAGCTCTATCGCGGGCCACTGTTTTTGCGCGGATTTGACCCAGACGTGCAAAATTTTGTAGCGCAAGAGTTAAAGAAAAAAGGCATCAACCTACACTTTAATACCGATATAGAACGGGTAGAAAAGAACCCCGATGGTTCTCTTTCAGCGTTTTTAAATAACGGCGAAGTCATTGTTGCAGATACCATTTTATATGCCACAGGGCGTAAACCTTTGGTCGATGGGCTAGGGCTAGATACAGTAAATGTTGCGCTAAATGGTAATGGCACCATTCAAGCTAATGACCATTTTCAAACCACAGAGCCCTCCATTTACGCTTTAGGCGACGTGATTGGAACCCCAGCGTTAACCCCGGTTGCGCTCGCTCAAGGTATGACATTGGCGAAAAACCTATATTCGGGCACCGACGACACGGTTGACTACAGTAACATTCCAACCGCAGTTTTTTGTCAGCCAAGCATTGGCACCGTAGGTTTAACCCAGCAGCAAGCCGAACAAAAATATGCAGAAGTAGACGTGTTTCTTTCTACCTTTACCCACATGAAGCACACGCTCAGTGGCAGCGATGAAAAAACCCTAATGAAAATATTGGTCGATAAGCAAAGCGACAAAGTAGTCGGTTTGCACATGGTGGGTGCCGAGGCAGGGGAGATTGTTCAAGGGTTAGCTGCCGCCATGAAAATGGGTATCACCAAAAAGGTGCTCGATAGCACGATAGGTATTCACCCGACAGCAGCGGAAGAGTTTGTAACGATGCGGGAGCCGGTTTAACCCGGCTTAGTTTTGTGGGGTGTTTGAATGCTGGTTGGTGGTGTTAATTAGGCGGAGTTAGCTTGATGGCGTTAGGAGCGTGATATTAGTCGAGCAGCCCTAGCTAGGGCAATTGTCAGACATGAACTTCCAGCGGTTCATGATGATGCAAAACAGCTCAGCGGTTTTTACCGCGTCATATTTGGCGCTGTGGGCTTTGTCGTTATCAAACTCAATACCCGCTTCAATGCATGATTTAGCCAATACCGTTTGGCCATAAGCCAGTGCCGCCAGCGAAACCGTGTCGAACATCGAAAACGGATGAAACGGGTTCCGTTTAATATTACAGCGGTCAGCCGCAGCAAATAAGAAATTATGGTCAAAGGCTGCATTGTGGCCAACCAGCACTGCACGACTGCAGTTATTGAATTTCTTAGCCTGGCGGATTTCTGAAAACAACTCCGGTAGCGCGTCTTCCTCAATCTCTGCCATGCGAAACGGATGAAACGGGTCAATGCCCGTGAACTCCAACGCTGACTCTTCAATGTTTGCGCCCGGAAACGGCTCTATCCGATAAAACATGGTCTTATCCGGGTACAGCTCACCTTTGGCATCCATTGCGATAATCACCGCACCCACTTCCAGTAAAGCATCTTTTTTATGATCGAAGCCGCCGGTTTCAACATCTACCACGACAGGTAGGAAACCTCGGAAACGGTTATTGATCGGGCTTGGGTTGTCGCTGTTCAAGGGGATTCCCTGTTCAAATTAGAGTCGATCCTGAATCCTACCTGAATCGGGCCCGTTGCTAAAGAGCGTCTGTGCAGTCCATCCCTGAAATATACCTATAAATCCCGCGTATCGACCTAAAGATTTGCGACAACCCGCCGATCAAATAGGTAGTCAATAAACTATCTTTAGTAATCGATCAAGGCGCTGATGAAAATATCGACATCGAACCAACTTGTACTGGCTACCTTGCTTGGCGCTGTAACTGCGTTTGCGCAAGCGTCTATCTGGAAACCCCGGATGGATACGGCTGTTTGGCAGGTTTCAAGCTCAATTTTTGAATGCAGGCTTGAACAACCCATACCCGATTTTGGCAGAGCCGTATTTGACGCAAGGGCAGGCGAGACCCCAAGGTTTTATCTCGACCCTGAAAAAAACCTAATGGCACCGGGAAAAGCATCCATAAAGATTGAAACACCGATGTGGAAACGCGGCAATTACCAGCGTGATTTGGGCTTTGTAGCAGTGACCCGGGCTAAGTATCGTGGCTACCCGGTTATTTTAGATGAGAAGATGTCAGAGAAACTACTGTCAGAATTGGCTTCTGGTAATGCTCCGCTGTTCACACGCTCTTCTAATTTCTCGAATCAGAGAAAATTCAGGTTGGTCTGCAGCCGGTGAATTTTAGAAATGCCTTTCAGGATTACCGCCGCTGCTTGGTCAACTTGTTGCCCACCAACTTTGATCAAATTTCACGTTCTAAAATACATTTTGATTCCGGTAAGTTCGTGTTAGACGAAGATGCCATGGAGCTTTTAGACCTTGTCGCCATTTATATGAAAGGCGATAGAGAAGTCAACGAGGTGTATATCGATGGCTACACCGATGACGTTGGTCGTAAAGTAAAAAATGTCGAACTCTCTAAAAACCGCGCTGAAACGGTGTTGGCGTACTTAGTGAGTGCCGGAGTCCCAGACGAGCTGATCAGCACACGTTATCACGGCCAGCATTACCCACTAGCAAAAAATACCAATGCTGCAAACCGTGCTAAAAACCGCCGAGTCACCATCCGCTTAGATAAAGTACCGGTTGAAGAAATGGTTGATGACGATGAAATTGAAGGCTCCGGTCTGCTTGAAGACTCATAGCTAGCCAGCTTACTGGGTTTTAGGCTAGATTGAGATTGAAACTGGATTTGAGCTGCGCCAATCATCAGCGTTGGTAATTTTAGCGTCAAGCACTGCCTCAAACCGCTAACAATAAGCGTTACTCAGCGGTGTATTAAGTGCCTATTGGCTGCCCAGCCGAACATTCCTAAAAAGATTGCCACCCATCCGCGCGATAGCCGCTGGTATCTGCTCGCCAATTCTATAAAATGCCCCCTTTGCTGTAGTGCTGCTTCGTAGTATTTTTCAGTGGTTCCGTTGTTTGTTCAAGTTTTAGAAAAGGGGTTACCTCCAATGTCAGATATCAATAAAGTCGTGCTTGCCTATTCAGGCGGGTTAGATACCTCCGTAATCGTCACCTGGTTACAGGAAACCTATGATTGTGAAGTCGTTACCTTCACCGCTGATATTGGCCAAGGCGAAGAGGTAGAACCTGCCCGCGCAAAAGCCGAAGCAATGGGTATTAAAGAGATCTACATTGAAGACCTCTGCGAAGAATATGTAGCTGATTTTGTCTTCCCAATGTTCCGCGCAAACACCATTTACGAAGGCGAATACCTATTAGGTACTTCTATAGCGCGGCCGTTAATTGCCAAGCGTTTGGTAGAAATCGCTGAAGAAACCGGTGCTGATGCGATCTCTCACGGAGCCACAGGAAAAGGTAACGACCAGGTGCGATTCGAGCTTGGCGCATATGCACTGGCACCCGGTATTCAGGTAATTGCGCCCTGGCGCGAATGGGATCTCACATCAAGGGACACGCTGCTTGCATACTGCACCGAAAGAAATATCCCGGTTGAGAAAAAACGCGGCAATAAATCCCCTTATTCAATGGACGCCAACCTTCTGCACATCTCTTATGAGGGCGATATTTTAGAAGACCCATGGGCAGAGCCAGAAGAATCAATGTGGTTGTGGTCCGTATCGCCAGAAAATGCACCAGACCAAGCCACCTATATGGATATCAGCTTTGCAAATGGCGATGCGGCTGCGATTGACGGCAAACCCATGACACCCGCAGAGCTGCTTCGGTACCTCAACAAAGTGGGTGGCGACAACGGCATTGGCCGAACCGATATCGTAGAAAACCGCTACGTAGGTATGAAAGCCCGTGGCTGCTACGAAACCCCCGGTGGAACCATTTTGCTAAAAGCCCACCGTGCGATTGAATCCATCACACTAGACCGCGAAGTGGCTCACCTAAAAGACGACCTGATGCCTCGTTATGCATCACTCATTTATAACGGCTATTGGTGGTCGCCCGAACGTACCGCCATGCAAGCCATGATTGATGAAACCCAAAAACACGTTAACGGCACCGTTCGCCTAAAACTCTACAAAGGTAACGTTATGGTCGTCGGTCGTCAGTCCGACGACAGCTTATTCGACGAATCCATGGCAACCTTTGAAGACGACGCAGGCGCATACAACCAAGCCGATGCTGCAGGGTTTATTAAACTCAATGCGTTAAGAATGCGTATTGCTGCATCTAAAGGCCGTAGCTTTAAATAGAAGCTTTTATAGAAAAGAATAAGGCCGTGCTGATGGGGTCACCTTTTAGCAACGGCCTAAAAAAACTCTAAACAATAATAATTGGGGAACACCATGCGACTACTTCATACCATGCTTCGAGTGACTGATTTAGATCGCTCGCTCAGCTTCTACCAAGACGTTCTAAACATGGAGTTATTTCGGAAAACAGATTTTCCGGAAGGCCGTTTCACACTCGCCTTCGTCGGTTATGGCGAAGAGCAATCCAACACCGTGCTAGAACTCACCCACAACTGGGATACCAGCGAATACGAAATCGGCAATGCCTACGGTCACATCGCCATTGGTGTAGATGACGTATACAAAGCCTGTGACCGCATTCGCGAAGCAGGTGGTTTAATTGTTCGGGAACCCGGCCCAATGGCACACGGCACAACCGTGCTGGCGTTCGTTAAAGACCCTGACGGTTATATGATTGAATTGTTAAGTCGCTGAGCGCGTGCGGTAGCAGAGCGCTTTAAACCTTACTTCTATGCCAGGCTTGTGATCAAATTTAACCAAAGTAGGTGTGATCAATGACTCATCAGTTTGCTAAACAAATTAGATCCACCGTTACCCGTGCTGGAAAATTGGAGTTATCTATTGTCGAAGTGTCAGTGCCGCAGCCTAAACCAGGCGAAGTGCTCATTAGAATTGAAGCATCACCTATTAACCCCTCCGATTTAGGGCTGCTAATAGGCCCAGCCGATGTAAACACGGCGAGAGTGACAGGCTCTGGTGATGACAAAGTGGTGACTATTGATATCCCGCAGGCCCGCATGGCGGCCATGAAAGCTCGTTTAGATGAATCATTACCGGTTGGCAACGAAGGAGCCGGGGTAGTGATAGCAGCTGGCGACGGGGCAGAAGCCTTGTTAGGAAAAACCGTTGGAGTAGCCGGCGGCGAAATGTACTCGCAGTATCGTTGTTTGCCCGCCAATGCCTGTTTGGTAATGAACGAAGGGACCATGCCAAAACAGGCGGGGTCTTCTTTTGTTAACCCATTAACTGCACTCAGCATGGTTGAAACCATGAAAATGGAAAACCACAGTGCACTGGTACACACCGCAGCTGCTTCAAACTTAGGTCAAATGTTGGTCAAAATTTGTTTGGCTGATGACGTTCAGTTGGTAAATATTGTGCGTAGGCCGGAGCAGGCGCAGCAACTAAAAGCACTTGGCGCAATACATGTATGCGACTCTTCGCAGGCCTTATTCACTCATGACCTGACAGAAGCGTTGATCACAACTGGCGCAACCATAGCATTTGATGCAACCGGCGGTGGGCAACTAACCGACCAAATATTGTTCGCGATGGAAGCTGCTGCAAACGCAACGGCAACTGAATATAGCCGTTACGGTTCATCAACCTATAAACAAGTGTATTTGTACGGAAGCTTGGACAGATCTCCAACGGTTATTAATCGTGAATTTGGTATGTGCTGGGGAGTAGGGGGTTGGTTATTGACGCCATTCATTGGAAGAATGGGCATGCAACGATTTGGTGAATTACGCCAGCGGGTTGCCAACGAGATTACTACAACCTTTGCTAGCAGTTACACTCAAGAAATATCTCTTATTGATGTTCTTTCAGTCGATGCGATTAAAGAATATGCCCAAGCCACTACAGGTAAAAAATATCTAATAAACCCAAGTTTGTAAGGCAGCGCTGGTTAGTAAAGTAGGTTTTTATGTGGCGGTTTTCGTAATAGATATGGTTCAAAAAACCTGAAAATGGCGGCAGGAAAACTATTTTTGGTATTCAAATATAGTTAAACTTTACTGCTTTCTAAACTTATATAAAAGGGTATCCGTGTAGTTTTATGGTCTCTTATCTTCCATGTATGCGAAATTAATTCAGCATCTTTCGATGCTGAATTTACAAACCTAATCCGTTGAGTTTTTTCTAAAATAAATGTTAATCAGCTAAAATTCCTTTGGGATTTAGTATGGTTGTAGTTTGTTTAACTTGTCGCTATTAGCGGCGCCGTCCCTGGTGACGCATCTATATTTTATGACTACTCGCCTGAATAAACGCGGCTATTGATCGCGAAAACCCGTCAATGCTGCGCTTAACGCAACCCCGTAATTTATTATGTTTGGTTTAACCCCAAGCCGGACTGCACAGCAACGCCAAAGAACTGAATAAACCTACGCACCAAACCAATGACCGTACCGTAGCAATATTTTTTAGATAACAATAAAGGTATACAACTCTCGCAACGATAAAGGCAATGGCTAAATAGGTAACCACGCTGGAGGTAACGCCAGAAACCGTTGCAACCAATATGCCAGCGGCAAACAGCGGGAAACTTTCAATCTGGTTTTGGTGTGCTGCCAGGGCACGCTTACCCCAACCGTCTAACGCTTCCTGTTGATCCCTTGGGTTGTTGTTGTTATAGCCTTCAGAGCTTTGTAATTGCGCACGTGCCAGTGGCATTTTTGAGATAAGGTGTAGCAGGCCCGCGGCGAACAGGCACCATAATGTAATTGACATAATTCTAATTTACCATTGAGTTTGGAACGGTTTAGGTAGTTGTACTTATTATTTATATTGCACATCAGTTGTAGTTTTAGATACACCTGAATACAAAGCTTATTCTACTCGAGGCCATATTCAAAATTTGGGGCGCAAGCGTGCTTGAACTGATTGCGTGAGGGGCTGAACTAACAGCAGTGTTCTACCTAATTCGAGCAATATCTAGTGTTGATATTTTAATAATAGCTAAGTCACAATCAATACAGAGGATGTTTTGCTGATGGGTATCGAACCCATGTGATTGGAAGAGAGCGGCCCTGTGTTCGATTTCCCAGGCCAGGCCAGGCCAGAGCGAAGGAAGCGAAGTATTATGTTGTGTCGGCATATAGCATCATTTTTTGTAGATTATGCGCCGGTAACTGTAGTTGTTAGTCAGGCTTAACCAAATCTTCCTCCAACACACTAAGAAAACGCGCGGCTTCTCCGCCGGTTATTGGGCGATGATCAAAACTTAAAGACAGTGGTAGTTTGCGCCGTATCTCTGGTTTTCCATTAACAGGGGTAACTGTTTCGCGGATACCGCCAGCACCGACGATACAAACGGTGGGGGGCATTACAACGGGATTGGCGTATCGGCCTTTGAGGGTTCCAAAATTTGACAGGGTAATACCGGCGTTGATCAATTCTGAGGGTGGGATTTTACGTGCGTTTACGGCGATGCGTAAATTGGCTAAGCCTTCTTTTAGGTTTTCGATGTCTCTATTTCCAATGTCTCTGAGTACCGGGACGAACAGCCCATCTGGGGTATCAACCGCAATGCCAAGGTCGATGGTTTTGAGGGGCCGCAAGGTCATGGCTTTGCCGTCGAACCAGGCATTGAGCAGTGGTTCGACGGTGCAAGCTACGCCAATAGCGCGTACTAATCGCATGGTGGTGTCGGTTCCCGGTAGCCAGGCGTTGACGTCGATATCGTCAAATATGGTCACCTGAACAACCTCAGCGTGAGCTCGCGCCATATTTTTGGCCATCGATCGGCGTACACCGCGCAGCTTGATGAGCGCGCCTTTCTCGTCGTCTAGTTGTGCTGCGTGCTCTACATCTGCAGCAGTAATAAGGCCGTGCTCGCCGCTAGACTGAATGGTGTTAAGGTCTACTTTCATGCGCTTTGCTAAGGCACGCACAGCGGGAGTGCAGCGCTGGCTGGCATGAGTGCCGCCGTTGCTTGCTCCAATAATAAAGTCATCGTCGGAGATATGGCTGCTTTGATGTGTTTCTACTTTCCCGACTACGGTTCCGGTGTCTTCTTGCTGCTCACCGGCAAACTCCATTAACGGTTCGCCGACGTGAATGATATCGCCTTCATCGCCGAACAGGGTTTGAATGGTGCCGTCTTGTGGTGAGGGAATATCGACAATCGCTTTTGCCGTTTCTACCGAAACCATCAGTTCGTCGGTTTTTATGCTGTCGCCGGGTTTAATATGCCATTCAACAATTTCAGCTTCCTGTAGGCCTTCTCCAAGGTCGGGTAGTTTGAAATATTTCATGGCGTACCTTCCATAAATTAGTTTTATATTTTTGTTTTTTCGTGAATTTAAATTTTACGTTTAGTCTTTTGTTTGTATGAATAATTGTGAATGTATTTATTCGTAGTGCAGTGTTTCCATCGCCGCTTTTACGATATCTTTTGTGGACGGCATGTAATATTTTTCATTTCTGAAGTAGGGCATGATGGTGTCGTAACCAGTGACTCGTTTTATAGGTGCTTGCAAACTCAGTAGTGCACGTTCGGAAATTTGAGCCGATATTTCCGCACCCACGCCGCAGTTTTTTGCCGCTTCATGAATAATCACGCAGCGACCGGTTTTTTTAACTGAACTTAAGATGGTGTCTATATCCAGCGGGCTGATGGTGGCCACGTCAATCACCTCTACACTGTGGCCGGATTCGGTTAATTGGTTTGCAGCTTGCAGGGTTTCTAAAATCATTGCGCCCCAACTAATGAGCGTAATGTCCTGGCCTTCGCGCAGGGTAAAACAAACATCTAGCGGTAGGGCTTCGCCGTTGTCTTCAATGGTTTGTTTGCTGATTCTATAAATACGTTTTGGCTCCAAAAATATAACCGGGTCTGGGTCTCTAATAGCCGCAAGCAATAGCCCATATGCACGTACTGGCGAAGAGGGCACTACCACACGTAGACCAGCGGTGTGTGCAAAAATGGCCTCGGTGCTTTCTGAATGATGCTCCGGGGCATGAATGCCGCCGCCAAAGGGTGCGCGCAATACCATTGGGCAGCTCAAGCGGCCACGGGTGCGGTTACGCAACCTCGCTGCGTGGCAGATGATGTGTTCCATGGTGGCGAATATAAAACCCATGAATTGAATTTCAGCGATAGGGCGTAGGCCCTGGCTGGCCATGCCAACGGTGATGCCGGCAATGAGTGTTTCAGCCAGGGGAGTATCCATTACGCGGCGCAGCCCGAACTCGGCTTTTAGGCCATCGGTGGCGCGAAACACGCCACCATTGGTGCCTACGTCTTCGCCAAGAATCACCACGTTTTCATCCATTCTCATTTCGTATGCCATGGCTAAATTAACGGCTTCGACCATGGTGATTTCTTGACTGGATTCTTTTACGGGATCTTTTGCGGATTCGAAGGAATTTTCTGTAGCGTTAACGGTTTCAGTATTTGCTGCATGGTTCATGGTTGAGCCTCCCTGGTTTTATCGATCAGCTGTTGGCGTTGCTCTTTTAGGCTGCGGGGAAGTTCTTCGTAAAGGTAATCGAACATGGCTTCTGGTGGTTGTGGTTCGGTATCCAAATATTCTTGTACGGCTGTATTAATTTGTTGTTCGCACTGCTCAAAAAGCGCGGTTTCTTTGTGTTCATCCCACAGTTTTTTGCTGTGTAAAAAACTGCGGTAGCGTTTGATAGGTTCTTTCTCCCAACCTTTTTTTAGCCCATCTGATGGGCTATAGCGTGTGGCGTCATCGGCGGTGGTGTGGTCACAAAGCCGGTAAGTAATGGCTTCTATCAGAGTTGGACCTTTGCCTTCGTATGCATGTGCTAGCGCGCGTTTTACTGCGTCGTATACGGCTAATACATCGCAGCCGTCTACTTGTTCGCAACGTACTTCACCGGCAATGCCTTTTTGAGCCAATGTTTGGGCGGCGGTTTGTACCTCCCTAGGTACTGAAATGGCCCATTGGTTGTTGTTAATGACCACCACCAGCGGCAACTGCCAGGCACCGGCCAGGTTGATAGACTCGGCAAAATCCCCCCGCGACGTTGCGCCGTCTCCCAATGTCGAAACTACTGCGTGTTTTTCGTGGCGTATTTTGATTGCGCTGGCAATACCTGCAGCGTGGGTGACTTGGGTTGCAATGGGTACGCAGCAGGGTAAGTCGAAGGGAGTTTGCTCGGATTGATTGCCGCGTTCATCACCACCCCAGCAAAGCAGGATGTCTTTGATTTTGACCCCACGAATTAGCTGGGTAGCCATATCGCGGTAGTAGGGGGCGAATACATCTTGTTTTGTCATGGCGTAGCCAATACCTACACCAACGGCTTCTTGCCCTAAAGTAGATGGATAGGTGCCCATTTTTCCGGTTCTTTGCAGCGCGATGCATTTTGCATCTAGCAAACGGGTAAGCACCATTTGGCGGTAAAGCGCTACCTGTAGTTTGTCATCTTCAAGGTAGGTTGGTAGGCTGTTTTTCAGTGTGCCCTGGTTATCTAAAAACTGATAATAATTAATATCAAACTGCGCTCTGAGTTCTGGGTTCCTGCCTTCATTACTCATAGGTGAGCCTCTGAATTTCTTTGTTTATAAACGCTCTTGGTTTTGTTTTGGTTTATGTATTTTTGTTCAAAAAATTAGTGGTAAAGAATACTTTCTGCCATTTGGTCTGCGATGGCATGGCAGGGTTTGTCTTCAACTTTTGAACGTTCGAATATCTCTTTTAGAGTCGTGCCAATCTCTTTGGTTTTAGTTTCTACTTGTTGCTCAGATTTACCTTCAGAGATCAGCGAAACGTCAATCAAACCACCGGCATTAATTACATAATCAGGCGCGTAAAGGATGCCCTTTTGATGCAGTAATAAACCATCGGCATCAGTGGATAGCTGGTTGTTCGCAGAGCCAGCAATGACTTTGCAGGCTAAGTTTTTAAGGCTGTGTTGATTAATAACATCACCGAGTCCGCAGGGGGAATACACATCACATGGTTCGGCGGCTACGTCGTCGGGGTGAATAATATTTACAGCACCGGGTGCTTTTAACCGCTCCATACATGCGTTTAATGTGTTGGAGTTAATATCGGATAAACTGAGTTTTGCTCCAAGTTTTTCAAGCGCTATGGCAAGAGAAGAACCGACATTTCCAACCCCTTGAATCACTACATGAACCCCAGCCATATCCCAGCGGTGCATCTGTTGTCTGACCGCTGCTTGTATGCCGGCTAATACACCCATTGCGGTATAGACCGATGGCGTGCAACCGTCGTAACTGGTGCCACAAACATACGACGTAGTGTGCGCGATATCGTCCATATCTGCAGTGTTGGTGCCGCTGTCTACCGAGGTAATGTAGCTGCCGCCAAGGGATTCGACGAACTCGCCAAACTCCTCAAAATAGGCATGCCGGTCTTTAATTTTTGCAGGGCGCATCAATACAGATTTTCCGCCACCTTGCTGAATGCCCGCCAAGGCTGCTTTGTAGCTCATGCCCTTTGCTAAACGCGTGACATCTGCGGTGGCGGCGAGGGTATCGGGGTAACTGATACAGCGGCAGCCACCCAGCGCCGGCCCCAGTGTGGTGTTGTGAATAGCGATAATGGCAACAAGGCCTGATTTCGGGTTGTTGTGGGTATGCAACGTGCATGAGTTAGCGCGAGTAATGCCATGGGTCATCTCTGCTTGTCTCCTAATGCCTTGCGAAGGCCTGGGTCAATATTCGACGTTCTGTAAACGCTTGTGGTGTGTCACCGTCACTACCATGTCGTATTGATTGCTTCCCAGCGTTGTTCTAATTTTGACTATAGACGATCGATTGAGCAGCCGCCGTGAGATGCTCAAGGCAGGTTGTTGGAGGTACTGAAAAGGTGCATGAATTGCGGCTTCAGATTAGGGCCTAGCAAAGAGGAGCTGCGAACTGAATAGGGCTATTCTAGAGGTATAAAATTTGGTGATGCTGCGCATGAGGGGCACAACTACACGAAAGTTGAGAATACCTAAGTATGCTCAGGGCTGGCATTGGGGTGCAACGGTGAGCAGGATGCAGCACCGCAGGTTGTGTTTAGCTGATCGGGTAAGAGAGGTAAGAGAGGTAAGAGAGGTAAGAGGGAGGCAAAGACAATTTTTCGCGTATTGCGTGGTTACGGCGCAAGCCGCTCAATAGTCCAGGTGTCACCGCTTTTTTTGTATTGAAAGCGGTCGTGCAAACGGTCTGCTCGGCCTTGCCAAAATTCAAAGCTACTGGGCTTGAGCCGGTAGCCACCCCAGTAATCTGGCCGTGTTATTTGTTTGCCGGCATAAGCTGCGGTTTGCTGTTTTACTTTTTGTAAAAGCGCATCTCTTGAGGGTATGGTTTGTGATTGTGGAGAAGCGATGGCACCAATACGACTTTCTTGTGGCCTGGTATCAAAATAGTGGTTGGATGTTTGGGCGGATAACTTTTCTACCGTACCGCTAATACGCACTTGGCGGTCAAGGTTATGCCAATAAAATAGCAAGCTGGCATTGGGGTTTTGCTCTATCTGTTGGCCCTTTGCGCTTTGGTAATGGGTGTACCAACAAAAACCAGATTCATCGTGATGCTTGAGCAGCACAATGCGCGCCGATGGCATGGCATCGTCTCCGCAGGTTGCAAGGGTCATGCAGGTTGCGTCTTTGATATTGGCATCGACTGCATCATTTAACCAAAGCCCAAATTGCTCAGTGGGGTTTTGGTTAAGCTGCTTTTTTTCGAGTGATCCGCTGATGTATTGGCGGCGAATATCTCGGGTATCTTGCGGTTTTTTCATGGGTATTTTGTTCTCGAATTTCGATTTCTAATGGAGCCTTTAATGCGTTTTATAAGGCTGATTGCATCACAGTAGAAGGTCTACCTGTGCCTTACCGGTCGTCTCGTGGTCTATGGTTTTAACGGTGGTTTGGCAGCTAAACAGGCGTTCGCTGCTAACCTTATGTTGATTGATAAGCCGGATCTTAATCATTGCAGAAAGCTCTCGGCCATGGCCTAAAGCCTTCGCTGTTTGCAGCTGCGTACGTGTGCTTTCTCCGCCGTTATCGCCCTTGATTTGAGCGATCTCTTGCTCCAGCGGGGTACGTAAAAAACCAACGCCACACAGACGTACGCGTAGCTCTGGGCGCTCTTTCATCAGTGCGGATATTTTGGTTAAGTAAGCTATTTGTTGCGGGTTTAGTTGGGTTTGTTCGGGTTGAAATATGATGGGATCTAACTTTAATGCGGTGAGGGCTTTGCCTTGCTCGTATGCAAACTCGGCCACCGAAATCATGGTGGTGTAGGGTTGTAATGCGTTCTTTAGCAAAGATAGCGCCGCGTACCGGGTGGCCTTGGCGGTGGCCTGTTGTAATACATCGTTAATATCGAAATCAGGATTATTGATATCGCCGCGAATCGGTATTTCAATCTGAACATTATTATCTGTGTCGCGTAGAACCGACAGCATCAAATCCAATGGCATGGTCAACTGTTTGGTTAGCTTTTCGACCGCTTCATCGTTCGCAGGTGTGAGTTTAATATTGTTTATTTTTATAACCGCACTGGAATCAAGCTGATCATCCGCTATGTTTATGTCGCCATTAAAATCTAATTTACCGCTGTGAATATGATAGCCAATGGCTTTATCAATATAAGCTGACAGCGGAACCAACTCCAAGCCCTTAACCGAAGCCTTCATGTTGGCCGATATTTTTTTCGCCAAAGGCGTTACCGTGCCGGTAAGGGAGACCTTGGAATGACGGTCGATGGTTGCGATGAGTGCGAGATCGGTGGGGGTGTCAGGGGTTTGATTACCAATTTCACCAACCTGCAATGACTCGATATCTAACACCGGCGAAAACACCGGCTCTACGCTCTGGTCTTTGAATTGAATATTAAGTTGGCTTAAATCAAACCGGTTGATGTGCCAGGCCAGCGGCGTATCGTTTTGCATATCGTAGCTAAAGGTTAATTCAATAGCGGACTTTTCAAGTTGGCTATCAAGTTTGAAATTTTCATATTCTAATGAAGATTGATCGATAGAAAAATCAGCGTTTAAATCTAGCGTGATCATCGATCCATCTTGGCTTAAATTAATTATTTGACTGGTTTTAAGCTGTATTCCTTCAGCGAAAACTTGTATTTTATCATTTTTGTTGAGGTCAGATACGGATGCATCGAGTGTGATTTTACTTGCGCTGGGAGACCAATTAGTAAGGTTTGATATTTCAAATCTTTCAATATTAAAAGAACTACTTAGCTCTTTGCTAAGTAGTTTTAATGTCACATTTTCAAACTGAAGATGCTGCAGGCTTATTTTCCATTGTTGAATAACAGGTGGCGTGGTTGATGCCTGCAGGTCAGTGTGGGCTTCAGCGGTTGAGTTTGTTGGCTGCTTATTGTTGGCCAGTGCTAAACCAATAATAAGGTCGCCTGCGTCGGTTTTAACAATTGGAATAACTGCGTTTTGAAGTTGAATGTTGGTAATGGTGAATTGTTTGTTGAACGCTTGCCAGTAGGGTATTTTAAGACTCAAATAACCAATGGTAAGCGGCGGATTATCCTGTGTCGTGATGCTTAAACCATGCAGGGCAATATTGCCGCTAAAGAGGTTTATATCGAGGTCGTCGATAGTTACGTTATCTGCGCCTTGCTGTTCGAGTTGGTTAATTAATACCAGTTGAGCAATATCGGGCAGCGCGACGGTGATGGTTAACAACATAGCGGTGATGATGCCGAGCACCATATGCAGGGTATTACTATTTTTTTGCGGGTTTTTTTTCGGTGTTTCTGCGTGGGCGCTAGTTTTATTTGACATTAGTATGCCGCTTTTATTAGGTCTTGAGTGTAGGGGTGTTGAGGCGATGTGAATATATATTGAGTTTCATTTTTCTCAACTATTTTTCCATCTTTCATCACGATGATATGGTGGCTTAGTGCACGTACAACAGATAAATCGTGACTGATAAATAGATAACTAATTTGGTATTTCTGTTGTAGATCACGCAATAAATTGACGATTTGGCGTTGCACGCTGCGATCTAGCGCCGAGGTAGGTTCATCAAGAATAATGAGTTTGGGTTGCAATACCAGCGCACGTGCAATGGCAATACGTTGGCGTTGGCCGCCAGAGAATTCATGCGGGTAGCGGTCGCAAATGGCTGGGTCTAGGCCAACTTCTACCAGGGTATCTTCAATCTTTTTATTTCTGCTTGTGGCGTCTTCTAACGAATGTATTTGTAAACCTTCATCAATAATTTGCCGAATAGACATACGCGGGCTAAGGCTGCCGTAGGGGTCTTGAAACACCATTTGAATATCACGGCGCAGTGGCCGCATATTGTTTTGGTTAAGGTTTTGTATGGGGTGCTGATCAAAGTTAATTTCACCTTGGCTGGTAATAAGCCGGGCAATCGCTAACCCTAGAGTGGTTTTCCCTGATCCGCTTTCACCCACGATTCCTAATGTGTGGCCTGTGAGCAATTCAATGTCGATGCCATCGACCGCTTTAATATGGTTAACGGTTCTTTGCAAAATACCACGTTTAATAGGAAACCAAACACGCAGTTGTTGAGTGCTAAGCAGTGGCTTAGGCGTGTGGGATATTTGCGCGGCTTCGCCGGTTGGCGTGGCGTTAATGAGTTCTTGGGTATAGCTGTGTTGCGGCGAATTTAAAATAGCTTCGCAGGTGCCGCTTTCTACCAATTGGCCTTGGTGCATTACACACACATGGTCCGCCACTTCTCGCACAATGCCTAAGTCGTGGGTGATTAGTAAAATGGCCATGCCGAGTTTCTTTTGCAGCTGCTGAAGCAGCTCAAGTATCTGCGCTTGAATGGTGACATCGAGCGCGGTGGTGGGTTCATCTGCAATGAGAATGTCGGGTTCTGCGGCCAGTGCCATGGCTATCATTACTCGCTGGCGTTGACCGCCAGATAGCTCATGGGGGTAGGCCTTTAACCGCTCACCGGGGTTGGGAATACCGACCATTTCTAATAGTTCAATCACCCGCGCTTTTACACGGCTGGTTTTTAACCCTTGATGCAGTTCAAGCACCTCACCAACTTGGCGCTCAATGTTGTGCAGCGGGTTGAGCGATGTCATCGGTTCTTGAAAAATCATTCCGATACGGCCACCACGAATTTGCCGCAAACGTTTTTCGTCGGCGCTCAGAATATCTTCGCCGTTAAACAGTATTTGCCCGGAAGGGTGGGATGCTTGGGGGTAGGGCAGTAGTTTTAAAATGGACAACGCCGAGACGGATTTCCCCGAGCCACTTTCACCCACTAAAGCTAGGGTTTGGCCTGCTTGTAAATCGAAGGAAATACCTTTGACTACAGCAGTAGTGCGTTGATCGCCTGCGCGCTGGTCGTCGGTAAAACTAACCGACAAGTCTTTAACAGAAAGTAGGGGGTGGCTCACGTTGAATGCTTCCTGCTGCGGCTCACAAGGCGAGGCATGTTACTTACGCGGGTCAAATGCATCACGCGCTGCCTCGCCAATAAAAATTAATAGGGTCAGCATTAAGGCCAACACAACAAATGCGCTGATGCCGAGCCAAGGTGCTTGTAGGTTGGCTTTGCCCTGCGCAACCAGCTCGCCCAATGAAGGTGAGCCGACCGGCAGCCCAAACCCGAGGAAATCTAAGGCGGTGAGTGTGGTGATAGCACCGCTTAAAATAAAGGGCATAAAGGTCATGGTAGAGACCATTGCATTGGGCAATATGTGCCGGTACATGATGCGCGGGTTACTCAGGCCCAATGCTCTGGCGGCACGAACGTATTCAAGGTTTCGGCCGCGCAGGAATTCTGCGCGAACCAAGTCAACCAGTGTCATCCAGTTGAATAACAACATGACCCCAAGCAGCCACCAAAAGCTGGGCTGTACAAAGCTGGATAAAATAATCAGTAAATATAATACCGGCAGACCGCCCCAGATTTCAATAACACGTTGGCCAATAAGGTCTATTTTTCCGCCGTAAAACCCTTGAATAGCGCCCACCGCAATACCGATGATGGAGCTAAATATGCTCAGTATCAGTGCGAACAACACGGAAATTCGGAAGCCGTAAATCACCCGGGCCAGCACGTCGCGGGCTTGGTCGTCTGTGCCCAGCCAATTGGCGCTGCTTGGGGCAGAGGGCGCGGGGGTTTCTAAGTTGTAGTTGATGGTGTCGTAGCTATACCGGATAAGCGGCCAAAGCATCCAGCCGTTTGCTTCGATAAGCTCAGCAACGTATGGGTCGCGGTAGTCGGCTTCGGTTTCAAACTCGCCGCCAAAGGCTGTTTCGGGGTATTCAATCAACACTGGTGTCACCCAGTGGCCGTTAAAACTTACCAGTATGGGCTTGTCGTTGGCGACCCATTCGGCAAACAGGCATACGAAAAATATCGCAAGGAATATACGCAACGACCAAATGCCACGGCGGTTATTTTTAAAGTTGGCGATACGCCGCTGGTTAACGGGGTTGGCTTGAAAGGAGAGCATGCTGTTAGCCCTCCCTGCTTGCAAAGTCGATGCGCGGGTCCACCAGCATGTAGCTAATATCACCAATCAGCTTAAGCACTAAGCCCATTAGCGTGAAAATATACAAACTAGAAAACACCACGGCGTAGTCGCGGTTTAGGGCGGATTCAAACCCCAGTAAACCAAGGCCATCGAGGGAGAAAATCACCTCAATGAGCAACGAACCAGTGAACAAAATACCCACCAGTGTGGCAGGTACTCCGGAGATGATAATAAGCATCGCATTACGAAAAACATGGCCGTACAGCACCCGTTGTTCGGTAAGGCCTTTGGCCCGCGCAGTGGTGACGTATTGCTTGTTTATTTCATCGAGAAAAGAGTTTTTGGTGAGCATGGTGAGGGTGGCAAAACCACCAATCACCAGCGAAAGTACGGGTAGGCTGATGTGCCAGAAGTAGTCGAGTATTTGCTCGAGCCACGACATTTGCTCAAAGTTGCTAGAGGTTAGCCCGCGTAGTGGAAACCAGTCGAGATAACTGCCGCCGGCAAACACCACAATCAGTAAAATGGCGAATAAAAACCCCGGAATAGCGAAGCCAATAATGATCAATGAGCTGGTCCAAACATCGAAGCCTGAACCATTGGTAACGGCTTTTTTGACCCCAAGCGGGATCGAGATCAGGTAAATTAGCAAGGTACTCCACAACCCTAAAGAGATCGATACCGGTAGTTTTTCGAGTATTAAGTCGATCACTTTTGCATCGCGGTAAAAGCTGTCGCCAATATTAAAGGTGGCGTAGTTTTTTAGCATGATAAAAAAGCGCTCGTGGGCTGGTTTATCAAACCCATAGAGTTTTTCAATGCGTTCTATTAGCTCTGGGTCTAGGCCTTGGGCGCCTCTGTAGCTGCTGTCGTTGGAGCGGCTAGAAGTATTGCTAACCTCAGATTGAGAGTTGCCAGCAATGCGCGAGCCAGCGCCAGTTTGGTGGCCCTGAAGCTGCGCGATCATTTGTTCTACTGGGCCGCCAGGAGCAATTTGAACAATAATGAAGTTGAGCACCATGATCCCAAACAGGGTAGGGATCATCAGCAATAAGCGACGAATAATGTATGCGGCCATAGTGTTTACTACTTATCGATCTGCGGCTTGTTTATCTGGGTTGATCCACCAGTTGTCAAAACCCAAGGCGTAGCGCGGTGCAACGGCCGGTTTGGAAAAATAGCTTCTGTATGCAACACGAAAAGACTGAATATGATGCTGAGGAATCACATAGTGGTTCCATAACAACACACGGTCAAGGGCTCGGGTACGAGTGACCAGTGTTTGCCGGTCTGGCGCACTGATAACCAGTTTCACCAGTTCATTAATCACTGGGTTATTGACCCCAGCCAAGTTGCGCCCCGCTGGTGTATTGACTGTACTGGAATGCCAGAAGCTGTGCTGTTCGTTACCGGGTGAGCTGGACTGGCCGTAGGTGTGAATCACCATATCGAAATCATAACCACGTAACTGGTTAATATATTGCTGAGTGTCCATCAGCCGAATATCTGCCTTAATACCGAGCTTTTTCAGGTTTTTTGTAAAGGGTAGAACCACGCGCTGAAAGTCTGGAGTGACTAAAAGAATGGTGAACTCAAAGGCTTTGCCTGATTTTATTTCGACCAATTTTTTGTCTTCGAGCTTCCAGCCGGCTTCTTTTAACAGTTTGGTGGCTTTGCGTAGGTTTGAACGGATTCGGCCACTGCCATCGGTTTTGGGTGGTTGGTACTCTGTGCTGAATACTTCGGGTGGTAGTTGGCTTCTAAAGGGTTCAAGTATCTTTAGCTCATCACCTTTTGGGATGCCGCTGGAGGCGAGCTCTGAGTTGGTGAAGTAGCTGTTATTACGCGTATACGCGCTGTAAAAAAGCTGCTTGTTGGTCCATTCAAAGTCAAAGGCATAACTAAGCGCGTGGCGTACTTTTGCATCGGTAAATGGCCAGCGCCTGCTGTTCATTACAAAACCTTGCATACCGGTTGGGTTGTAGTGCCGGATAGATTCTTTAACGATTAAGCCTTTGTCAAAGGCTGGGCCAGTGTAGGCGGTTGCCCAGTTTCGGGAGGTGTTTTCGGCCCTGAAATCGTATTCGCCAGCTTTAAAAGCCTCTAACGAAATGGTGTTGTCGCGGTAGTAGTCAAAATGAATTTGGTCGTAGTTGTAACGCCCTACATTTACGTTGAGCTCTTTGCCCCAGTAGTGGTTAACACGCTGGTAGGTTATGGAGTGCCCGGGGTCTACTTTGCTAATTTTGTATGGCCCGCTACCCAGCGGAGGCTCTAATGTGGTTTTGGAAAAATCATGGGTTTGCCAGTAATGTTTTGGCAGCACCGGAAGTTGACCAACAATCAAAGTAAGCTCGCGGTTACCGCCTTTTTCAAAGCTGAACTTCACTTTGTCTTTGCTGATGGCTTCTACTTTTTTGATGTCTTTATAGTAGCTTGCGTAAAACGGGTGGCCTTTGGTGGTGAGCAGTTCAAAGGTGTAGACCACGTCTTCGGCATCAATGGCATGGCCATCGTGAAAGCGAGCGTTGGGGTTGATGTGGTAAATCACCCACGAACGGTCTTCGGGCCATTCAATAGAGTCTGCAATGAGGCCGTATTCGGTAAAGGCTTCATCTTCAGAGTGTTTGGTTAGGGTTTCATATAAATAATTCCCCATGCCCGCTGCCGGAACACCTTTAAATATAAATGGGTTGAGGCTGTCAAAACCACCGCTGCTATTCACAGCAAGTTTTATAGCGCCGCCTTTCGGGGCGTTGGGGTTGACGTAGTCGAAGTGTTTGAAGCCTGCTGGGTATTTGGGTTGGCCGTGCATGGCTATTGCGTGGCTTTGGTTAGTATCACCGGTATCTGCGCTTATCGGTGTACTGAAAATGATGGCTGCGAATATTGCAATTGCCCAAAGTACTGGGCTCGATAAAAGTACTGGGCTGGATAGTAGTTGCGTCAAAGGTAGTGGAGCCCAGCGTCGCGCTGTGTGTGTGTTCGAACGTACAAATAGGGTTGTATTCAAAAGTTATTCCTTTGCTTTATGAGTCCCATTGCTGGAGGTATCTGGTTTGATCCACCAGTTTTCAAACCCGAGGGTGTAGTCGGGTGTGGTGCTGGGTATGCCAAACCGATCCCAGATCGCCAGCCTATGATAGTTGATATGGTATTGCGGAATCACGTAATGATTCCAAAGTAGCACGCGATCCAGCGCATGGGCGTGTTCTATGAGCTGTGTTCGGCTGCGCGATGCGATCAATTGCTCGACCAATGCGTCCACAACTGGGTTTTTAATACCCGCGTAATTGCGGTTTCCGTTGGTGTCGGCATAGGTCGAGTGGAAGTATTCGCGTAGTTCATGGGCTGGCGAGTTAGATTGCCCCAGTACAAACACAGTCATATCAAAATCAAACTCGTCGAGCTGGCGTTTGTACTGACTGCGATCAACCGTACGAATGACCAAATTTATACCGATGCGTTCCAAGTTCTTTTTAAACGGCAACAGTACTTTGGCAAAGGAGGGCTGGTCTGAGAGCAGGGTAAATTCAAAAGCCTTGCCGGTTTCGTGGTGGATTAGCTTGCCGTTTTTGATCTGCCAGCCTGCTTGGGCCAGCAGCTTCAGCGCAGCTCTTTGTTGTTGGCGCAAATTACCGTTGCCCTTGGTTATAGAAAGTGTAAAAGGCTGGCTGAATAGCTCAGCAGGAAGTTGGCTGCGGTAAGGCTCTAGTAAAGCTAGCTCAGCGCCATTGGGCACGCCGGATGAAGCAAGTTCAGTATTGTCGAAGTAACTTTGAGTGCGGGTGTATGCCTGCGCGAACAAGCTGCGGTTTAGCCATTCGAAGTCAAACATCAAACCAATAGCCTGACGAACTTTGATCTCTTTGAACAACTCACGGCGGGTATTAAAGAAGAATGCTTGAACGTTGGCGGGAATGCGGTGGCGTATTTCTAGCTGTTTTACCTTGCCGGCGTTACGGGCAGGAAAATAATAACCAGTCTTCCAGTTGCTAGAAATGTATTCGTAGTGTGCGTCGTATTCGTGCGCTTTGAATGCTTGAAAGGCAACGGTTAAATCACGATAAAAATCATAGGTCACCGAATCAAAGTTATAGCGGCCACGGTTAACGGGTAAGTCCTTTCCCCAATAATCTTTCACACGTTCAAAGCGCACCATTCGGCCTGGTTCTACTTTAGTGACTTTATATGGGCCGCTGCCAAGGGGTATGTTTAACCCATTTTTGGTGAAGTCTTTGTCCTGCCAATAGGCTTTTGAAAGTATGGGTAATTCGCCTGCGCGCAGCGGCATGCTGCGATTATCTTCCGCCTTAAAACTAAATTTTATTTGAAGGTGTGAAAGCACTTCTACTTTATCGACATCTTTATATTGGTTTTGAAAACGAGGATGGCCTTGCTCCATCAATAGATTGAATGAAAAAAGTACGTCCTCAGCGGTGATGGCATCCCCATTGTGAAACCTAGCCTTAGGGTTAATGTGAAAAATAACCCAAGCGCGGTCTTCCGGGTATTCAACCCACTGTGCAATCAACCCGTAAGCCGATTGAGGCTCATCGCCCGACATTGAGTAACTGCCGGTTCCCACAAGCAATGTTTCGTTTTGTTCTGAAACACCAAAATGGAAAATTCCGGGGGTGTTAGCAGGGCTGATTCCTTTAAGAGTGTATGGGTTCAGTGTGTCAAAACTGCCAGTCGACATAAGCCTGATATCGCCGCCTTTAATAGCGGTAGGGTCAGTGTATTCAAAATGCTTAAATTCAGCGGGGTATTTTAGGTCGCCATATAGCGCAATACCGTGGGCGCGTGTTGTCTGCGCTGAGGCGCTTAACGGAAGCAGGGTAAACAATATACAAACGATGGTTTTGGTAGTGGTAGACAAGCGGACTCTCATATGAAATTGGGTGAAAAAGTGTCGGTAATCATAGGGGATTAGAGGATGATCAACAATCTGAAGGAACAATTTATAGAGGTTTTAAAAAATAGAGGGAGCACAACTGGAAGCGAGCACTTGAGCGAGGTTGAATTTTAAAAACGGTCTAAAAATATGAGTGCGAATGCTGTTTTTATCTGCCGGGAATTTACTATATATGATCAAAAGTTGTGCTGGTTGGATTTTAAAAAGTGTCAGGTGTCTTTACAGTTTACAATTCCTGAAGTTACATTCAATAAAAAATAATTATTTACACTAGGTTAATCAATTAGTTAGGTTTTTGTGGCATGTTTTATGCTTTGAATAATAAGCAAATTTTTATAATTAAAATAGGATATAAATGATGAAAATAAATACAATAAAAAATCTAACTAAAGCCCTCGGTGTGCTGGCGTTGGGTATAGGCATTAGTTCGCAGGCAGTGGCTGGTCCATTTATTTTGGACCTCACCGATGCAGACGACCACGGTGGATTTAATGGCACTGATAACGTTGATGGCTGGTTGTATATGCAGCGTGTGCTGGAAAACCTAGCCCCTGGTGTGACCAACAGCAATACAACCGTTGTACAGTTGGGTGGAACCAATGCGGCATACGCATCTTCATTCAATGAATCGAGCCTTGCAGGTGGCGGTGGCTGGAGCTTTGTGACGATTGATGGCGTAGCGGACCTTACATCGTTTTTTGATGGCAGTGCTGCATTCAATATCGGTAATGCCGGTATACTTCAAATTGGGTCGGGCTTCCACGTTGGTGGAGGAATTACCAGTGCCGAAATTGCTGTGTTAAACACATTTGCAACCGGTATAGATAACTTTCTGGGTGGCGGTGGTGGGTTGCACAGCCAAGCAGAAGGAGGTGCAGGGCAGTATGGTTGGCTGAGTACGTTGTTGCCGGGCCTTACGTTTAACGGTTCTTCGGGCAGCGGGTTAACATTGACGGGTGCGGGTACGGCGGCGTTTCCAGGCTTAACTAATGCTGATCTAAGCGCGGGCCCTTACCATGGTCGTTGGATAAGCGGGCTAGGTGGACTAACTACATTGTTTACTAACTCGACTGACGTTGCAGTAGGAATTGGTTCAGCGGGTGGTTCAATAACGAACCCGAATCCAAACCCAGTTCCGGAGCCAGCAACACTTGTATTATTGGGGCTTGGACTTGCAGGGCTTGGAATGCGCCAGCGCAAGTTATCGAAATAACATCCAGTATGGTAGTGTAAAGTTTGAGTAGTGGAGCCCTCGTGTTACGAGGGCTTTTTTATGCGCGTTAATTCGATTTACTTCCATTCACATCCACTGAGTAATCTGATGTTCTGCTATAAACACGATCAAATAAACATTATACGTAGTGTCCGTAAATGGAAATTAAATATCCAATAATGATGTTGAAATATTGGAATTATCCCCTAGAGTTAATTACCAAATCATAGGTGTTTATTCCATTTTGTTTGCTGGAAATACCGACAATTTTGTTGTTTTTAGAAGATTACGAAGTGAAATATTAAATCTATATGTAATATTGATCTTAAAACGGTAAAAAATTGACTTTTCTTACCGCTGGAATGTTATAGAGTAATTGACATGGATCAATTAAATAATCAGTTCATAAGGAAATTGAATATCCGGAGCGTATAGAGTTTAAGTAGTTGCGTAAAAGACTAATCGTTAGGAGGTGTATAGTGAGAAGAATCTATTACTTGCTTGATGACATAAACGAAGCTCACTTGATATCCGATACCTTGCATGAAAATGGTATCGAAGATTGGCAATTCCATATATTAGCTAAGGATGAAGCTCAATTGCATCGACATCATCTGCACAAAGCTAATGTATTTCAAAAAAGTGATTTAATTCATTCAGGTGAAAGAGGCGCGCTTGCAGGTCTAGCTGCCGGTTTTTATCTCGCCTTATTTGTTTCCCCGTGGTCTGTAGCCGAAACCTCTACCTTGTTATATGGGTTGCTAGCGCTTTCTGTGCTAGGCCTCATAGCAGGCACAGTTTGGGGTAATTATCATGAAAACTATAAAATCCTTCACTTTCACAATGATATTGAAAATGGAAAACTATTAGTAATGCTTGATGCGAAAAATGATCAGCATATTTTAGTTAAGCATTTAATGAAGAATGAATTCCCGCAGTTAAATTCATCCGGCGAGCATGATTGGTTTATTAATCCATTTGAGACAGAAGCACTAGTACCTATTAAGTGATTGAGTCCTTAATAGGTTTTGTAGTAATTGGCTTTAATTAGTACTGGAATGCCCCTTCGATCTATTGTAGTTTTATATAGATCGAATTTTTTTGTTTTAAAAAGAGAGTTTTAAGTTACGTAATATTGTTATTGGAATTGTGAAATCCTTCGTAGTGTAGTAAGGATGCGCCTTATAAAATAAAGGACTATTTATGTTGAAGAAAGTCACTGTTTTTGGGTTATTTTTTGCACTAGTGCCCTCCGTTGCCTGGTCTGAATGGCAGCTAAATATGAATCGTGGAGTGACAGACACAAGTGCGTCTGTTTATGACCTCCACATGCTTGTGTTATACATTTGTATAGCAATTTCCGTCGTCGTTTTTGGTGTTATGTTTTGGTCGATATTCCACCATCGAAAATCAAAAGGGTTTGAAGCGCACCAATTTCACGACAGTACTTCTCTTGAAATACTATGGACCGTTGTCCCAACCATTATTCTGGTTATTATTCTATTCCCCGCAACTACATCGCTCATTAACTCCTACGATTCAGAAGATTCTGATATCGATATCCAGGTAACCGGTTACCAATGGAAGTGGAGATATAAATACATCGGCGAAGATCTTGATTACTTCAGTGTTCATACAACGCCTGCAGACGAAATCAGAAATAAAGCTACAAAAAATGAGAATTACCTTTTAGAGGTCGATCGACCTCTTGTTTTACCTATCAATAAAAAGATACGTTTCTTGTTCACCTCCAACGACGTGATTCACGCTTGGTGGGTTCCCGCATTCGCTTTGAAGAAAGATGCTATCCCGGGCTTTATTAACGAAGATTGGACCAGAATAAACGAAGTTGGAATATATAGAGGCCAATGCGCCGAACTGTGCGGTAAAGACCATGGGTTTATGCCTATTGTGGTCAAAGCGGTGACCGAAGAAGATTATGCAATATGGCTAAAACAGCAAAAAATGCTTAAACAGCAGGAAGCACTAGCGAGTAAACAGAGCTGGAGTAAAGAACAGCTTATGGCTAAAGGAGAGGAAATTTACAACAAAAATTGTGCAGCTTGTCACCAACCTAATGGCATGGGTATGGCACCTGTATTCCCTGCGTTAAAAGGCAGTGCAGTTGCATTAGGCCCAATCGAAACCCATCTCGATATTATCTTCAACGGAAAACCAGGCACTGCGATGTCGGGGTATGGCGAACAACTTTCTTCAGTAGAAGTTGCTGCGGTACTGACGTATGAGAGAAATGCATGGGGGAATGATGTTGGCGATATGTTGTCACCAGCTGATGTAGATAAATTGAAGGGAGGCAAATAGTCATGAGTACTCAAGCAACGGATATGGTTCACGACGAGCATGACGATCACGGGCCGGCTAAAGGGATAGGTCGCTGGTTGTTTTCGACAAACCATAAAGACATCGGCACGATGTACTTGGTATTTAGCTTGGTAATGCTATTCATTGGCGGTTCGATGGCATTTGTCGTTCGAGCAGAATTATTTCAACCAGGACTTCAACTGGTTGAACCTGAATTCTTTAACCAAATGATTACCATGCACGGCCTGATAATGGTGTTTGGTGCCGTCATGCCAGCGTTTGTAGGTTTGGCTAATTGGATGCTTCCCATGATGATCGGCGCGCCAGATATGGCGTTGCCGCGCTTAAACAACCTTAGTTTCTGGTTGTTGCCATTTGCCTTCACAATGATGATCGGCACATTGTTTATGGATGGAGGTGGCCCCAATTTTGGGTGGACATTCTATGCGCCACTTTCAACCACTTATGCGCCACCTAGTGTTACGTTCTTTATATTTGCAATACACATGATGGGTGCATCTTCGATCATGGGTGCAATAAACGTGATCGTAACCATTATGAATATGCGCGCCCCTGGCATGACTTATTTTAAAATGCCAATGTTCTGTTGGACTTGGTTGATTACAGCCTTCCTACTCATTGCAGTAATGCCTGTGCTGGCTGGCGTAGTAACCATGATGCTGATGGATATCCACTTTGGCACAGCATTCTTTGATGCTGGCGGTGGTGGTGACCCGGTACTGTTTCAACACGTGTTTTGGTTCTTTGGTCATCCAGAAGTCTACATAATGATTTTGCCGAGTTTTGGTGTGGTCTCTCATGTGATACCAGCGTTTTCGCGCAAGAAACTGTTTGGTTATAATTCGATGGTTTACGCGATTATCGCAATCGCAATATTATCGTTTGTTGTTTGGGCTCATCACATGTTCACCGTTGGTATGCCGTTTGCGGGTGAGTTGTTCTTTATGTACACCACCATGCTTATCGCAATACCAACTGGAGTTAAGATATTCAACTGGATAAGTACGATGTTTAGAGGCTCTATGACCTTTGAGACACCGATGCTTTACTCGATTGGTTTCGTGATTCTTTTCACCATCGGTGGTTTGTCAGGAATCATGTTGGCTCTTGCCCCAGTTGATATGGTTTATCAGGATACTTACTTTGTAGTTGCCCACTTCCATTATGTTCTGGTCCCTGGGGCTATATTTGGTATCTTCGCTGCAGTCTATTTTTGGTTACCTAAATGGACTGGAAAAATGTACGACGAAGGATTAGCAAAGTTACATTTTTGGGTCTCGTTTATCGGTTTGAACTTAACCTTTTTCCCGATGCATTTTGTAGGGTTGGCGGGTATGCCGCGTAGAATTCCAGATTACCCGTTACAGTTTGCGGATTTCAATATGGTTGTTTCTTTGGGAGCATTCCTATTCGGGGCAAGTCAGTTGATCTTTGTATACGTATTAATTAAAACATTACGTAGTGGCGAGAAAGCTGAGCAATTACCCTGGGATGGAGCTGAAGGGCTTGAATGGACGCTTCCTACACCAGCGCCTTACCATAGTTTCCCTACGCCACCGAAGGTTGACTAGCCCTTATGCAAATAGGTCGTCCGGCCCCGTTGCTTGCTGTATGTGCATTGATGTTTGGGTTTGGTTTTTTGTTAGTTCCGCTATATTCGGTGTTTTGTGAATGGGCGGGCATCAACGGTAAAACCGCTGGCATATATGAAAACGTTGACGCACTTCCTGTCATAGAAGATAGGATCGTGAAAGTGCAATTCGTTGGGAATCATAATGCTAACCTGAGCTGGCCTTTTAAGCCAAATCAAGCGCAAGTTAAGGTTCAAGTCGGCGTACAAAAAAAAATAACGTTTACGGTTGTTAACCCTACGAATTCAGATGTGGTCGCTCAGGCAGTTCCAAGTGTAGCGCCATCTGAAGCAGCGCCGCATTTGCACAAAATTGAATGCTTTTGCTTTAACCAGCAGCCGTTAACCGCGGGTCAGGTGAAAGAAATGCCATTGGTGTTTTTTATTGATTCTGATCTACCTAAACACATTAAAAAAATTACGTTATCGTATACGCTTTTTGATGTTACGCCGAGGCTTAGTAAGCGCGTAGCTGTGTCTAGTAGCATTAAAAGACAAGAGCAGTTTGCTTTAGCCCACATTAGTAGTAAATAGATCGCCAGTGTATTCGAATGTATTAATAAGCCAATAAAGGATTTAGTTATGGATTCGCATGAACATTATTATATTCCTGAGCCAAGTAAATGGCCCATCGTTTGCGCTGTAGGGTTATTTTTTACCTTAGGTGGTTTGGGTATGATTTTATTTAACATGACCGCAGGTATTGACGACTTATGGGGTCAAATATTCTTTATGCTGGGCGCCGCAATAATGGTGTACATGTTCACTGGTTGGTTCGGGGCAGTGATCGAAGAAAGTATGAGCAATTTATACTCTGATCAATTGTCTGTCTCGTTTAGAAAAGGCATGAGTTGGTTTATATTTTCTGAAGTAATGTTTTTCGCTGCATTTTTTGGTGTTCTTTTTTACGTCCGAGTTCTATCTGTACCTTGGTTAGCAGGCGAAGGCGACAAAGGCATGGCTCATATGTTGTGGCCTGATTTTACAGCCACATGGCCACTACTAAATAACCCGAATTCTGAACAGTTTGGTACACCCAAAGGAGTTATTGACCCTTGGCATATCCCACTCATTAACACCATTTTATTGGTTTCATCCAGCGTTACGCTTACGCTAGCGCATCATGCGTTAAAAGCTGGAAAAAGGGGTGTTATCAAAGCATATATGGTGATCACCTTATTATTAGGGTTCACATTTGTAGGCTTACAAATATCCGAATATATCGAAGCATATCAACAACTTGATCTAACACTTAGCACAGGGATCTATGCATCAACATTCTTTTTGTTGACAGGTTTTCACGGTGCTCATGTCACGATAGGCTGTATTATGTTGACGACCATGTTCATTAGAATACTCAAGGGACATTTTAGTGCAGATGATCACTTTGCCTTTGAAGCGAGCGCCTGGTATTGGCATTTTGTTGACGTGGTTTGGTTATTACTATTTATGTTGGTATACGTATTTTAGAAACAATAGATCCATTGAAACCAACGACAGGTGAGGGGAGCCAGTCAGAGAACCAAAAACAGGTTTCTCTGACTTCCGGAAATATCGCTATAGCGATATTTTCCTTTTTGGCGATCGGTTTATGCGTTGTATTAGCGGTTTGGCAATGGCAGCGTGCGGAACTGGCTGATGCTCGCTACACCGCAGATAAGGCGTTCAGCAAGCATCAATTAGTAGAGTTGCCAGCTAATCCTAAGACGTTTCAGCGGGTTAGAATTTCTGGCACCGTACTAAAAGTCTATTTTTTGGATAATAAAACGAATAACCATCAAGCTGGTAGAGAATTGCTGGTCGAAGTCGCGATAAATAATGAAGCGATGGTTTATGACCGAGTGCTTGTCAATATTGGGTGGCAAGCACGTTCGGTTGGATTATCACCGGAGTACACCATTCCCGAAGCGATTTCTTTAGAAGGGGTTCTCAAAATTCCAAATGCTGGATTCCAGCTTCAGGATCCACAGCTTGATCCTTCTTGGCCCCAGTTAATGCAACATGTCGATATAGAATTGCTTTCGAGTTTTCACTCTAAAAACTTTTATCCCGCGGTTGTATACTCCAGCACACCTGTTTCTAATTGGCCAGTATCCTCATCACTACAAGTAAAGAATAAGTATCAGATGCATATTGGGTATAGCGTACAGTGGATGCTGTTGGCGTTAGTTTTTGCAGTTCTATTTATAAAAACAACTAGAAGAGAAGAACATGAAGGCAAACAAGAGATGGCAACTTAGGTTTTTATTGTTTTTTGGCTTCGCGCCTTTAATTGCGGCATGGGTAATAATTGGTACTGGATGGGGTTTACCTACGGGCACCAGTAATCATGGAGAATTGATGACTCCTGGGCTCGTTGTACCTCAGCAAGTATCAGCACTTCAGGGTGGGCGTTGGGGCTTAGTAATGATTGGCGATCATTGCGATACAGCCTGCAAGGCCCAGTTGATATTAATGCAGCAAGTACATAAGGCTTTGGGTAAGGAGTTTGGACGCTTGCAGTCTATTTGGCTAAAGGGCGATGCACATGAATTGTTTCCCGTAGCTGCTGAAAACACTTCAAACAGGCCGATGCCTAATGAAGTTACTGCAGAGCTAGCTAACTGGTTAGCTGATAATAAGTTACCAGCGAATGACAATAGCATTTGGCTTATTGACCCGAACGGCAACCTAGTCTTGCGATTCTCGCCCGGCACAGACGGCCGGGATATCTTGACGGATATTCAGTTTTTGTTGAAGGCATCTAAAATTGGGTAGCGTTTGCGCTTTTTTTGTTCAACCAATCGCCGCTAGAGCCAAGCGATAGGTTGATTCTTTGTTAGCAATCAGCGAAAAACTATTTCCCATAGTTCTTAACCAGCTAGATCACTCAGTGCTCCCATAGCACACGTATAGCCCAAAGCGCATTTCCAGTGTGGTTGTATGCGACTGGCGGTAAAACGGATTGAATAGCCCACCGCGCATTACTTGTTCAGTAAGAGCTATTCGAGTTCAATAGTTAAACTTATCGAATCGTAGGTTTGGTATAAGTCGACTAGCTTTCTGGTACAGCTGCGAACTCACGACGCTTTCTATTAAGCCATTTATCCATAGATCTAGGTTTTTGCATTAGCTGCTTCATCGCCTTCATGAGGCTTATTGCGTGGCCTCATTTCAATCAAACACTTCCTGTCCGTACCCTTGGCTCATTCAGGCCATCCATTCCAATAAATTGGTGCGAAACTCCTTGTTGCAGACTCTCCCTAGTTGATTGAGGTTCATTACTTTTATCGGTGTTCCTCACCAGGTTTATTCGACGGCTATTTCGGTGGAGCATGGTCAGTTCGCAATACTATTCATGTACACATTAGCTTGCACGCACCCGCGCAAAACATGAGAGTTAATTGTATGAAAACTGAATTACAGGCAAAGGCGAGACCAGGTGCTGTGTAGTTAGTGAGCAAGCGCGCAAGCGAGAGACGGAACCTAATATTAATATTTTGATGATGAGTTACTTGTGTATCTGGTTGGATAAACCGTATACGGCAAACTCTGAATATTAATACTACGCTGGTAATTTACCTACACAATGATAATAAAGCCTGCTGGAATGGGTGGGCTTGATGTTCACATTCATATCGTAAATGGGGTTAGCGCAGAAATAGCACCTGAAATAAAAAAGGTCTCGGGGCCGATGTGTAGTACCGAGTTATAGAGTTACTTAGAATGCTGGTAGTGGAAGTAGGTATGATTTAGGCAAAAGCAATCGTATATATTACTAGCTGTATCCCACCCGTTATTTCACCAGCTTGGTGTTAAAGCGGTATTTCGAATGACTTCTTTGGAGTCCACAATCTGTTTACTTGCTATGGTAATCCCCCCATTTTTAACCGAAGCTAAAGATGGAAGGTTAAGCCGCTAACGTCAATTTCTGTATCGGTGTTATGCCGCCAAGGCCCATATTGGGTCGTTCATTATTGTAAGTCCAGAGCCATCGT
>JAESUM010000011.1 GCA_016763075.1 Pseudomonadales bacterium | reverse complement strand
CTTGGCGAAATTATTGGTGATGGTGATGGTGATGGTGATGGTGATGGTGATGGTGATGGTGATGGTGATGGTGATGGTGATGGTGATGGTGAGTCAATGACTTGATGATGCGGATATCAGCAAGGCAAATATCGGAGAGTTAAAATGACTGAACCTAGGTTGGTTTGTCATCGAGCTATTCATGTTCGAGTTCCTTTATTATTAAATGTATTGGGTAGTCTCAAAAAATGTTAGGCGAACGAGTACGTTTTATCTGCAATCAGATATTGTGCCTTTATTATAAGGTATTGTTTTTATGGGGTTTGTGTCGGCTTGTTTGATGTTCAGGCTTAAGTATGCAAAGAAACCTGACAGTTAATAACTAAGAAATTGAATGGATAATGTGACTGAAGAGGTATCCAAGCTTATGCGCACGCGAGCAACGGTTCTTGACGCTGTAAACTATTTGGTTTTTTACAGTGCGTTGAAACAGCGTTGTTTATCGATGTGGTGCACGGTTTGTATATAAAGGCGTGGTGGAAACCCGTGACAAAATATACTCACGCAAGAGTCATGCGAGAAGGAGAAGGCAAACAGTCGTAGCTACGCCAAGAAATTAGCCGCGCGCGATAATTAAGCCTGGTAATGAACACCCGCAGCATTAACGGCTTTGGGTGAACTAAGGCCGTAACCGGTTAATTTAAGCTAATCCAATATCCATCATGATCCACCCGCCAAGGCCAATGGTGCCGGTGCCAATCGTAATTTGCAGGGCATTGTGAGCCCAGGTCAGTTTGCTGGAAGAGAGTTTTAAAGGAACGATAATTACGGCTGATAGCATCGCCATGCCGAGCATTGATCCAATACCAAACAGTGCAATATAAAGCATGCCGATCCAAGGGGATTGGATGGTCTCTAGAGTTAGCAGTATCAGCGCAGCAGAACCTGCCATGCCATGCATTAACCCAATGAACAGTGCTTTTACCGGAAAGGTTTTTGGGTGATTGTGCTGGTGTTTACTGGTGGTGTGGGGTTTGTTTTCGGGGTGTGCATGGGCATGAAAGTGCACTTCTTCGCCGTGGCTGTGGGTATGAAAATGCACTCGGTCGCGGTACACCCTGCGCAGTACATCGGCGCCCAGCACAATTAACATTACACCAACGGCAAACTCCAGTGCGTTGGCCAGTTGCGTCGGCATGATGATATCGAGCCACAGCACCACGGATCCAAACAAAAACAGCGTCAGCGTATGGCCAAGGCCCCAAACCAGCCCGTGCTTAATGGTTTCGCTAAGGCTTTGGCTGCCGCTGGCAAGCGATGCCACCGCAGCCATATGGTCGGCTTCGAGCGCATGGCGCATGCCAATCAAAAAACCAATGAGCAGTAAACTCAGCATAGTAGTTAAGCTTCCGGTGTAACTTTAAAGTGGTAACGAGCGCTGGCGATCAGTTTGTCAGGGTTATCTTGCCACGCTTTGATCGATACATTGGCGATACGTCGGCCCTGTTTGGTCACTTCGCATTTTGCGTAGGTTTCTATGGGTCGCCCAGAACGAAGGTAGTCGATATTACAATTAATTGGCTTTGGCATGGTGCTGGACTCCATGGCGTAAAGCAGGTGCATGATAGCAGCGTTTTCCAGAAACCCAGCAATGACCCCACCATGGATAGCGGGTAGGTGGGTGTTGCCGATGTTCTTTGGGTCAAAGGGCAATACAAACAGGGGTGTGCCGTCTTCGTCGTGATCAAGCCGAATACCCAAAAAGTGAGCATAGGGGATTAGCTCGTTCACTGCGTCGTAGTTGCCTGTTTGCCGTGCGTTGCTAAATAAAGTCGAGAAGTCGATGGTTTCGACCTGCTCCGGCGGGTTTTGCTCTGAGGGTGTTTGGTCTGACATAGCGGCTGAAAATCCTGGTGGTTTTACTGTACAGAGGTACGCATAAAGGTTGAAACACTGCTGGCAATCGGGTCGTCAATGTCATCTTGATAAACCACCGCACGCATAAACACGACGGAGCGCGTGAGCTTGTAGCATTCGGCTACGCAGTACAGATCTTGTTCAGGTTTTGCGGGTTTGAAGTAATCAACCCTGAGGTCAAGTGTGGCGATGGTTTCAGGCGTTTTTAGTGCGATAAATACCGCTCGGCCACAGGCGCTATCGATCAGTGATAGCACTACGCCACCGTGTACGGTTCCGTTTAATGGATTGCCAATCAACTCTTTTTTGTAGGGTATTTTTAACGTAGCGCTGGTGTCGTCGCGGCATACAAATTCGATGCCTAGTTCAGCGGAATGAGGGATAGAGTTCATCGATTCACGGCGTTTCTTTGCTTTGCTCGACTCCTGCGCGGGTGCCTTGTCGGACATCTGTTTCCTCTTTGCTTTAATTCGGGCTAAATCGGTGGGGCAGTATATCGGGAACTGCAGGGCCTATAAATCTCTTTTATTCGATGAACATTGATTGGTGAGCTAGGGCCAGTCAAAAATTTACATTTGCTGCGTCGAGCCCGTATGATCTTAGCGCCGGGTTCGGGTTAAGTAGGTTGGACGCAAGTTAGAAATAGGTTAGCAATAGCGTAAGCATCCCCGGTGAATTTACATCAAAAAAGGCTTCGGCATAGAGCCAAAATAATGAGCCAACAATAATAAAGGTTGAATCGATCATGAGTACACCAAAAGAAGTAGTTGCTGTTCCCGCTGCGACGGTTTTACTGTGTCGAGATTCAGATAAAGGACTTGAAGTATTTATGGTGGTGCGTCATCACCAAATCGATTTCGCAACCGGAGCGTTGGTTTTCCCCGGCGGCAAGACCGCCAAACGAGATACCGAAAACGGCGTACGGGAGCGTTGCAGCGGAGTAGAGGGTATTTCTGATGAAACCCTAGCCCTGCAAGTGGCTACGATCCGAGAAGCATTTGAAGAGGTGGGTGTGCTGCTGGCACGGCCCAAAGGCTCTGAACAGCTCATTGCTGGAGCAAAGGTGGCGCAGCTAGAGCACTACCGCGAGCCACTGAGTAAAGATGATATCGGAATACTAGAAATGTTAGAAAAAGAAGACTTGGTGCTGGCCTGCGACCAGCTGAACCATTTTTCTCATTGGATTACCCCGCAGGGTTTGCCCAAACGTTTTGATACGCATTTTTATATTGCCCAAGCGCCGGAAGATCATGTTGCATTGCATGATGGTGGCGAACTGGTCGATTCGGTTTGGATTACCGTCGACGATGCGATGAAAGGCTCAGAATCTGGTAAATACACCATTATTTTCCCGACCAAACTCAACTTGCTAAAACTGGGCACCAGCGCGACGGTAAAACAAGCCATTGAAAGGGTAAATAATGAAACAACTGTGACGGTTGAGCCGGTACGAGTGACTACCGACGAAGGGATGTTTTTAACGATTCCCGAAGGCGCGGGATACCCCGTAACCCGTGAAAAAATCGGTTAAACAATACAGTTCCTATTCACCTGAATGATTATACATTCAGGTGAATAGGCTTAGGTATCAGGAGCCTGGGAAGTTAGGTGCTCGTTTCTCATTAAAGGATGCAAAGCCTTCTTTGGCATCGTCAGTCATCGACATCAGCGGGATCACCATTTGAGCGTGGTCAAAGGCTTCGTGGATCGACATATCTTGCATGGCGTGGAATGCATGCTTACCCATTTTAATAGCCGTCGGCGAGCGCGTTACAATCAGCTCGAGCATTTCGTTGACCTTGGTATCTAGCTCATCTTCAGGCACAACATGGTTTACCAAGCCAAGCGTTAACGCTTCCTGCGCTTTGATGGGTTCTGCAGTAATACACATTTCTAGCAACTTTCGGCGCGGAATAATACGTAACATGTAGGTCAAAATCATCATCGGGAACAGGCCGATTTTGGTTTCCGGTGTGCCAAAAAGCGCACGGTCGGTTGTGATGGCCATGTCGCAGGCGCACAACAGCCCCATTCCACCGGCCATTACGTGGCCATTAATACGGCCAATTACCGGGATGTTGCAAGTCTCCATTAATTTGAATAATTCGATCATCGGGCTTTCCAGCTTTGATACGTTGAAATCAAATACTTTACCGCCGCCGCGCTTTAAGTCACCACCCGCGCAGAATGCTTTGTTACCAGCCGCCGTTAATACGATGGCGCGAATTTCAGAATTATCCATGGCCTGTTGAACGCCGTCACGAATACCGTTAAGTACCTTGTCGTTGAGCGCGTTACGTACATCGGGGCGGTTAATGGTGATCCATTGGACTTGGCCTTTTTGTTCAATCAGTAATTCGTTACTAGACATCAGTTGTCTCCTTGTTGAAGGGCTTTTTTAGCAAACATTTGTTGGAATTCTGCGGTTGAATTTACGCGTGGAAAATCTACATCAGGAACGGGTACGTTTAAAAAATCGCACAGTGGCAACCAGCCATCGGCAACATTAAATACTAAAAGTCGATCTTCAGAAATTGTATTTTTTACCGTCTCAATATGTTTTTCATAAACCGAAATGGCAAATTCTTTATCGGTAAAACGGTTTGAAAAAGTAAGCTCGGCAATGATTTTTTGAGTCATATAGCGGTGAGCGAACTCTTTTGAGCTTTCATCCGGTAGCGGCTGCGAGAAGAACTTGTAAATGGTGTTAGAGACACTGGCATACCATTTTTCTGGGTCACGAACCGATAGCAGTACTTTCGCTTGTGGGAAATGCTCTGCCAATGGTTTCCAAAAATGGCAGGCGGGCCAGTCGACGGTGGAGTCGTAATTTTCGAACATCGTATCCCAATTGACATGGCCGCCATCGGCAGCGGAACGCCAAAAGTCTGAATGAGTCGGGTTATTTTGAACCTCAACCATGTGGTAACACGGCCCCACGCCTAATGTTTCTAATGCGCCTTTGAGTGAAAGCGTTCCGGTTCGGCCGAACCCCGCGCCAATAACTGAAAATGACATTAGTTTGCTCCTTATTATTGTGATGCTCCTTTAGGATTATAAGCAGATGCGCCTCCTAAAAGGTAGGCATGTTGGTGATGTTTATGCGGGCGTAGGTTAAGCATCTGATGCACGATTGATCTTTCGATAGGTTTTTAATATGGTTACCTCTCAATAAGAGGCCATGAAGCGCTTGTCGGTTGAGAATTATTACTGATAAAAATAAATATTTTGGTTGTCGGTATTTTGCATAATATTTACTACTCTTTAAGAGGTCGGTTGACTAGTAGTTGTTATGCTCGATTTCGTCATCAGGTCTGCGAATCCGAAGTTAACTTAAGGATATAAAAATGAAACTGTACACATCTATGGGGCCAAACCCTGGTCTGGTTCAAATGTTTTTGGCTATAAAAGGCGTAAAGATAGAAGAGCAGGCCGTCGATTTAATGGCAGGCGAAAACCGCAAAGAAGAGTATTTGGCGGTAAATCCAGCGGGTCAAATCCCTGCATTACAGCTCGATAACGGCACGGTTATTAGTGAAATTACTGCGATATGTGAATACATCGAAGAAATTCACCCTGAGAACCCACTCATCGGATCAACCCCAGAAGAGCGCGCAGAAGCACGCATGTGGACTCGCCGAGTTGATCTAAAAGTTTGTGAGCCTCTTGGTAGCGGGTTTCGTTATGCAGAAGGCGCGCCTATTTTTAAAGACCGCATGCGTATTCTTCCTGATGCTGCAGAAGGCTTGAAAGCACTCGCGCAAGATGGCATTCAATGGCTGGATGGCCAATTAGAAGGTAAGAAATTTCTAGCTGGCGATCGCCTAACATTGGCGGATCTGTTGTTATTTTGTTTCTTGGAATTTGGTAACGGTGTTGGACAACCGCTGGACGCCAACAATACTAATATCCAAGCATGGCATGGCCGAATCAAAGAGCTTACAAGTGCTGGCTGATTGGAATCGGATAATTTTTTACGATGATGGAGTCTATTGATCGCTCTGTTTGAAGTAACGAAGCGCGCTCTGCTCAGTAGCGATACTGGCAGAGCATTGCGCTATGGTGTTGCGGGTTTTAGCGTTCGCGTAATACCAAACCTACTGTATGTTTTTCTTTTCGTTGTACTGTTTTTCTTCGTGACTTCCCCTGCTTATAGCGCGCCCCATAAAGCCCGTGGGTTTAAAGACACTTCTTTATCTACCTTAAAAGCAGATAAGGCAATGGAGCTATTTGTGCACGCGAATATCGAATTTACGCTGTTGCATGAATTGTCTCACATGTTCTTTGACTTATATGAAGTGCCGTTACTGGGCTCTGAAGAAAACGCCGCAGATCGAGTAGCCATAGTTGCAATACTCAACAATTTCACCGCAGCAGATGGTTATACCGCCGAACAAAAATTACTTGCGGTAGCAGCCAACTGGCATGCAGATTGGGAATCTATGCAGGAATTGCAGCGTTCTTTAGCTAATTCCGATAGCCATTCGCAAGAAATTGAGCGCGCCAATACCGTTGCGTGTTTTGTATATGGCAGTGATCCTGACCTATACGATGATTTTATTTACGCGCGAATTATGCCCTTCAAGCGTTACACCGAATGTGAAGATGAATACGACCAAGCAATGAGATCAATTGCTTGGTTGGAACGCCATTACAGTCGCCGTTTACAACACCAAAATACCAATGAATCAACGCTTAATCGGCCGGCAAGAATTAGTGTTGAGTTTGATCAACCCAAGAAATTAAAACGCATTAAAGCGATCAATTACATGGTTGAAAAATACCGCTATGAACGGGTTACTGCGTTTATTGAATCAAAATATCGTTTGCCAGCAGATATTAAAATTGTGTTTGGGATGTGTCGTGGTCGCGCCAATGCTGCTTGGAATACGGTGTATAAGCAGGTGACCATCTGCTATGAACTGATTAATCGGTTCTTTGAGATGTATGAACGGGCAAAAGTTCACCAGCATAAAGGTTGTATGCATCCTAGCTTTAGGCGCGTATTAGAACCCTATTATGATTGCTCGTTAGAGCAGGCAGCGGCGTCCCAACCTAAAGACTGAGCCGCCGTGCTGGATAAACCACAAAATTTTGGTTCTCTTGTTTTTCCTTAAGTTATAAGCGGCTTCAAAGCGCCGCGATGGTTTCTACCATTGCGGCGGTAAGGGTATTAAGGTCGTCAGCCTCCATAATGTACGGAGGCATGGTGTACACCAGTTTCCCAAACGGCCGCAACCACACACCTTTTGCAACCAGCATTTTTTGAATGCGCTCCATATTGACCGGCTCTTTCATTTCTACCACCCCGATGGATCCCAGCACGCGTACGTCTTCAACCGTAGGCATTTCTGCGCAAGCTAATAACGATGTTTTGAGCTGCTGTTCAATGTTTTGAACACGGGTTTTCCACGGCGTTGAAAGTAGCAGTTTGATACTGGCAACGGCAACCGCGCAAGCCAGCGGGTTACCCATAAAAGTAGGGCCGTGCATAAACGCGCCGGCCTCGCCTTGGCAAATGCCATCGCTGACCTTTTCGCTGCACAGTGTGGCTGCAAGCGACATGTAGCCGCCGGTGATGGCCTTGCCTACACACATGATATCGGGGCAAATGTTGGAGTGTTCGCAAGCGAATAGCTCGCCGCTACGACCGAAACCAGTGGCGATTTCATCCAGAATTAACAGTACGTCGTACTGGTCGCAAAGCTCGCGTGCGCGTTTCACGTAAGTAGGGGAATAAAAGCGCATGCCGCCAGCGCCTTGCACAACCGGTTCAATAATGACCGCGGCAAGCTCTTGGTGATGTTGCTCGATAATCTTTTTTAGCGATTCAATATCGGCTTCGTCCCAGGCTTCGTCAAAACCAATTTGTGGGGTGTCAGCAAAATGATGTTGTGGTAAAACGCCGCTGAACATCTGATGCATACCGTTGACCGGGTCGCATACCGTCATCGCACCGAATGTATCGCCGTGATAACCAGTACGAATGGTAGCCAGTTTATGTTTTTGAGGTTGCCCTTTGGAGTACCAGTATTGAATGGCCATTTTTATGGCAACTTCTACCGCAACCGAGCCCGAATCGCTGATGAATACTTTGGTTAAAGGCTCCGGCGTTATTTTCACCAATAACCGCACCAGTTCAACCGCAGAAGGGTGGGTCAGCCCGCCAAACATTACGTGGGCCATGTCTTCAAGTTGGTCAGTAAGTGCTTGATTCAGCACCGGGTGGTTATAGCCGTGAATAGCCGCCCACCACGACGACATTCCGTCGATCAACTCTTTGCCATCTGGCATTTTTAACCGCACACCCGAGGCCGATACAATGGGGTAAACCGTGGGTGCATCGGTCATAGAAGCGTAGGGGTGCCACGTGTGTTGCTTGTCGAATTTGAGTAATTCTTCGGTATTCATTTTCATGCTGTAATCAGACTCTGTAAGGTTGCTCGAAGGGTTGGCCGTTTGTATGCGGGCCTAACCGTTACTTGCTAAATAGTAGTTATTACGCTGCCGGCTTTTCAGTGGGCGCGCAGCGGTTAAGAAACTGCTGGAAGAAATCACCCATCGCTGGCAATTGGTCGTTTAAAGTATGCCCGCCGTCTATTAATTGCATGGTGGCTTTGTTTTGGGTAGAAAACCGTTGAGCGCGTTCAACCGGTACCACATCGTCATCCCATCCGTGAATCACATAGGTGTGATCGGTACGGGGTTGGTATTGGGCAACCTTGTAATGCTCAAAATACAGCGCCGGCGCAATCAGAAAAAGACCCTGTACAGCCAGCTCATTTGCGGTAACCGCAGAGACATAACCACCCATGCTGGAGCCTGCCAAAATAATATTGGAGGTTTCTTTTTCTAGGATAGATTTTAATTTTTCTACCCGTTGATCGGGATCGAGTGTTTCTTGGTAATCAATACTTTTGACGGTTAGACCGTGAGCTTCAGCTACTTTGGCTAAATAGGTTATTTTAATTCCCCATGGGCCGCTTTCTTTGCCGTGGGAGAAATATACAGTACTGGGGGTGCTCATCAATTTAGATATCCGGGGTCGATAATGAATGCATTTTTGTGGGTTAATCAGACCCCAAGCTTACCGGTTTTAGCGCCGAAACCAAAGTTAAAGCCGTGCCATCGGCGTGTTAGAATGGCTCGCTTATGAACATGCGATGTATCGATAAATGGTTGTCCGGAGTCTAGTTTGAAATGTTGATGATGGGTTCACTTTTTTCTGCATCGCGGGAAAGTCTTAATCGAATCATTCAGCTGCGCTTTATTTTGATCGTCGCAGAAATTTTTTTGGTGCTGGTGGCCCATCAATGGTTTGAGTTGCTTTTGCCGCTCGAAGCCATTGGTATCGTAATTGTGCTGATGACGCTGGTTAACCTGTTGTCGCTGTGGCGATTAAAAATCGATTTCCCCTTCACGGAAGTGGAGATTTTCGTACAACTGGTAATAGATGTATTGAGTCTCAGCGTGCTTATTTACTACTGCGGGGGCTCAACCAATCCGTTTGTTTCGCTCTATTTGGTGCCCTTAGTGGTAGCAACCGTTGCGCTTAATAAACGCTACACCTGGTTAATGTGTGGGTTGGTGATTGGTTGTTACAGCCTATTAGTGCAGTACTATCAGCCGTTGCTGATGCGTGGCGATTCTCAGCATCTGCACCATCTGCACCTGCGTGGCATGTGGCTTAACTTTATTATCAGCGGTTTGTTGATCACCTTTATTAGTGTGCGTATTCGCGAATCATTGCGGGCTCACGGCAAAGCTCTTGCCAAAGCACGTGCAGATTCCGCACGGGACGAAAACTTGGTTGGCCTAGGCATGGTTGCGGTGGGCGCGATGCACGAATTAGGAACACCGCTTTCAACCATGAGCGTGCTCGCCAACGAGCTAAAGCGCGAATACGCCGACGACCCCAATCTGGCTGAAAATTTAGACCTGCTTAATAGCCAAATCAAATTGTGTAAAACCCGCCTCAATGAGCTGTTAGAGGCCACTGGCCGCGGAGCCAACGGCGCACAATCGGTGGTGAGCATCGATCAGTTCTTTATTGATTTACTTGATCGTTGGCGCATCATGCGGCCAGCCGTGTCTATTGATAAATCCAATATTAACGGCCCTAAAATTAACATCTACGCGGAGCTATCTATTGAGCAAGCGGTGATTAATTTTTTAGACAACGCAGCGGATGTTTCGCCACATAATGTTGAGATGGAGGTAAATTGGGACCAACAATGGATTCATATCGGTATTCATGATCGTGGCCCAGGCCTAACCGATGAGCTTGCACGCAACGTTGGCAAAGCTTTTTTTACCACCAAATTGCCCGGTAAAGGTATGGGGATAGGGCTCTATTTGGCCAATGCCAGCGTTGAACGTATTGGCGGTAACGTCGAGCTATATGCACGACTCGGTGGTGGTTTAACCATTCAAATTAAACTTCCGGTCAATGCATTGCTTGGGGATACTGCGTGAGTTCAAGCATTAAAAAAATCATGGTGGTGGATGATGACGAACTATTCTGCCACGTGCTGGTAAAGGCATTTATAAACCGAGGTTACGAAGCCCAGAGCGCTATAGATAGCACCAATGCATTGCAATTGGCCGCGCAGTTTCAGCCAGATCACGCGGTAGTAGACCTTATTATGCCCGGGGACTCAGGCTTGTTATTGATTCAGTCGTTACGGCAGCTTGACCCGAACATGAAAATTTTAATGCTTACCGGTTATGCCAGTATTTCTACCGCGGTTGAAGCGGTAAAGCTCGGCGCTACCAATTACCTGCCAAAACCCGCTAACGCCGACGAAATATTAACCGCACTGCAAAGTAGCAGCGCCGATGCAAACATGGTGCTAGAGCCAAAACCGCTATCGCCTCGTAGGCTGGAATGGGAACACATTAACAAGGTACTGAGCGAAAATGACGGCAATGTTTCTGCAACCGCCAGAGCATTAAGCATGCACCGGCGCACGCTACAGCGAAAGCTTGCCAAACGCCCCGTTAAAGAATAAGCGATTGGCTTCAATGCCAATGCCACAGGCGAATACAGGAGAATATAGAAGTGCCACAAAGCAAAACAGTGGTTAGCCATCTGGCTCAAGTCGAGCCGTATCTCACCAAAGACCGATCGCAAATCCGCGAGTTGATGCACCCAGATGTGCAGGGCAACCAAAAACAAAGTTTGGCTCAAGCCACAGTTCCGGTAGGGGCCATAACCCTTCTGCATCGTCATGCGCTCACCGAAGAGCTTTATTACATTCAATCAGGCACGGGGATAATGACACTGGGCGAACAAACCTTTGCGGTTGCACCCGGCGATACCATTTGCATAAAGCCAGGCACCGGACACTGCATTGAAAATAGCGGTGAGGTCGAATTACAGCTGCTGTGCTGTTGTTCGCCTGCATACAGCCATGATGATACTGAAATTTTGGATTAGGCTATTTATACCTTGAAGAAGCGCGGTGCTTGCCTAAGTGTTTTCGATAGTTGATATCTACCCGGGTATTATGGTGTCCATCAATCCAGCTTCAGTCTGCGGGATTATGATTCATGTCCAACGAGAAATTTTTTCTGCCAGTAAGCTCGGCTGGATTGGTTTCGACAGATAGTCGTTCATACCCGCAGCCATGCATTTTTCCTTATCTCCTTTCATAGCGTTAGCAGTCATTGCGATAATGGCCATGTCTTGGTTGGCGTCCCCCGCATTGCCATTCCTGATCTCTCTGGTTGCAGTAAAGCCATCCATTTTGGGCATTTGACAATCCATTAGCACAACATCATAGGGGTTTTCTTTATCCGAATTCTTTAACGCGTCAATCGCCTCCTGACCGTTGTTAGCGATATCGATACAGACATTCAAATGATTTTTAAGAATAGTCGTTGCGACCTCCTGATTGATGAGATCATCTTCCACCAGCAGGATCTTGATGACCCTGTTTGTTTGAACGACATGCTCCTGAACAGTGCTTTGGGTTTTATCTTCATTGGCTGCAGGGGAGTGCGATTGACCGTTGTTTTGCAGCATTTCAACCACTTTCAATAGATCATCACGCGTCACCGGCTTATGGAATATGCCCTGTATTCCGATCTTACCAAGGTTGTGCATATCTTCGTTATCGCTTATCGATGCCATCAATAAAATGGGTATGGGATGGTATTCCTCGATAGATCTTAGCTGTTTCGCCAGTGCCAAACCGCTCACTTCGGGCATATGCATATCGACTAACATCATCGATACAGGGTTTTCCGAAGGGGTGTTTTCGAGGATCAATTTCGCTTGCGCTGCTCCGCTAGCCTGGAGAGTCTTTATTCCCCAGCACTTTAATTGACGGGCAAGCACATTCCGGTTTGTTTGATTGTCATCGACGATAAGAATATTTTTTTCTGGCGTAAAAATGGCTGGTTCGGGTGCCTGCTTTGATGTTCCTCGTTGCAATAAAACAGAAAACTCAAAGGTTGAGCCCTCACCCAGTACGCTGCTTGCCCGGACACCGCCACCCATTAGTTCCGCTAATTGCTTTGAAATGGTTAACCCAAGACCAGTGCCGCCGTATTCTCGCGTGGTCGAAGCATCAGCCTGAGTGAAGGATTCGAATAATGTTGATACTTTATCTTCAGGAATACCAATACCCGTATCGGTAATTTTCCCGTAGAGAAAAATGCCGTTTCCGCCCGCTTTTTTTAGACGCGCTGTAATAACCACTTCGCCAGAATGGGTGAATTTTATGGCATTGCCGACCAGGTTTTGTAGTATCTGTTGTATACGAATGGGATCGCCTTTAACGATCACCTCGCTGAGTTCCGTCGTATCGACGATAAGCTCTAACTGCTTGTTCTCTGCGAGCACCGCCATTGACATCGAAAAATCGTCGATCATTTCCTGCAAATTAAACTCGATCATTTCAAGGTTGATTTTACCCGCATCAATTTTTGAGAAGTCGAGAATATCATTGATAATATTGAGCAGAGAGTTTGCGCTTTTTTCTGCAATAGCGACTTGCCGGTCTTGAGTTTCCGATAGATTTCCGTGTTTAAGAATAGTTAACATGCCTAACACACCGTTCATCGGTGTTCTGATCTCATGGCTCATACTGGCCAGAAATTGGCTCTTCGCCAGCATCGAATCTTCAGCAGCTTGTTTAGCAGAACGCATAGCGTTCTCTGCTTCTTTAATGTGAGTGATATCATCCATCGATGAGAAGAAACCGATGACACTGTTTTGTTCGTCAAAATGAGGAGTATAGGTAACGCTGGCCATTTTCCCTGTTTCAATGTGGACTTCAAAACTCACCAGTTCGCCGGCTATCGCTCTGCTTATATACGGATTAATTTGTTCGTATAGCTGTTGGCTGTGTATCTCTTTAACGCAAAACCCTATAAAAAAATCGTTGGGTTTATCTAACCATTTTAGATAGGTTAAATTGACAAATTGATATCGTTCTTCATTGTCCACGTAGGCTAAAAATTGCGGAACGTTGTCGGTGATATTGTCTATGTAGATTCGTATCTCCGCTAGTTCTGCCTCCTGCAGTTGATTCTCCTGTAACGCAAGTTGTCGTAAATCTACTTCGCGATTTAATAAATCGATTGAGGTGGTTTTTTCGCCGAGGCTGCTTGCCATTTGATTGACTCGTTGACCCAATGACGCGACTTCATCACGCCCGGGAATATTCACGCGGTGCCGTAGGTTGCCTTCACCAATAATCTGAACCGAACGATTTAGTTGTGCCAAAGGCTTGAGTACAAACCGGCCGATCACGAAAAGTAGAGACAGTCCCAATAATATCGCGCCAAGCAAAGTCGTGAATATGATGTTTTGAGTGGCTACACGAATGGGGCGCAGTGCCATTTTTGGGTCGTAGGAAATATGTACTAGTAGATTGTTTTGACCGCCGAGAGGAGAAAATCGTACAAGGTCTGTATCACTATGTTTGTCTGACGGAGGTTTGCTGCCAGAGCTGAATAGCATTAGTTTTTTGTGGGGCCCTGTAATGAAGGCAGCTGATATAGGGTTTCCCGTTGACTCTAATTCGAGAACGATAGAATTCAGTAGCTGCAAGTTAATATATTCCCAGTCTATGGATACAACGATACTGCCGACCACAACGCCCCTTTTTTTAATAGGTACGATATACCACTGGGAGAGCCCGCCAGTTTTACCAATAATGTTTAGATAGTGGTCTTCTCCTACAGGCCCGTTGGTTACATTGGATGTGGCGTGACTATAAAGAGGATGCTCGGTGGCGTTTAACAATAATAATTGTTCGCCCTGTAGTTTTTCGTGCTTGTGGTCCCGGGTGCTTGAAGCAAACACGGTGCCGTCATTTTCAAGCACGAGAATATAATGAACGAACTCATAAATGGATATTTGGTCATTGAGGACTTGATTGACGCCACGACTTTCATAAAGATCCAGCGCAATTGGTATCGTGCGTATTTTTGCGATCGCTTTAGAGACAGATTTAATTGAATTATTTTTTTCGATAATTCGGTTTGCTGCAAATAGTGAATCTGCCGACAACCGGCTATTGAGTTTTGTATATTCGTTATTTGAAATATTTTGGAGGACAAAATAGTTCATCCCGCCAACGATCAGGACAACCAGTGCCGAGAATAGCATCACCAATTTCGTCGCGAGGTTCACAGGCTTAGCTGACTGGCTTTAATTGAAAAAGGATTAATGTCTGCATTTATGTGTCATTGGCTCCAAACTATTTTAGCTGCAGCCCTGTCGCTCAGTTTTATTCCTAAACGTTTCATCGCTGAACGGTTCCCTAAAAATAGCGGTGGGTTTTGAACTTCGGTTTCTATACGGCTTGGTTTGGTATTGTTTTTCAGGATTTCGGCGGCCTTCAGGCCGGACATTTTTCCAAGGGTATAGAAATCCGAAACAGCCCCAAAGGTTGATCCCGAATCGATTCCATTTTTGTTTGAACTTAATATGGGTATTTTGTGGCTGTTGGATATTTTAATGAGTTCCTTTTCTCCGCCCGATTGCATTAACGTATCGGTCGTGGTTATAAATACCTCCGCTTTACCCACCAACGAAATCGCACTTTTGGAGACCTCTTCAGCCGTTTCGACTTCAACATCAATGCTTTTTATTCCGCTGCGTTTAAATAAACGAATCAGGTTGGATGCCTGTATTTTTGAATTAGGTTCGCCTTTCCTATGAAAGATAGCGACGGTTTTGGTGTTGGGAAGAATCAGTTTTAACAGAGTGATAAAGTGAGCAGCTCGTACGTAGTTACTGGTGCCCACCAAATTATTTCCGGAATACTCAAACGATTCTATCAAGCCAGAATCCGCTGGATAGGTCACAATCGAAAATACGATGGGAAGTGTGGGCGGCGACAAGTTTTTAACGATCGTCGTTCCCGGTGTTGTCAGTGAGTAAATTAAATCAACGTTTTCGTCGAGCAGTCGTTGTGTTTCTTTTATTTGCAGCGCTTGGTTGCCGCCAATTTTAGCGTAATTAAATTCAACGTTTTCCCCCTCAATCAAACCTGATTCCGATAATCCTGCTTTAAAGCCTTCAACGCTATCTGGATACCCGGACCACTGAGCTATGCCTATTTTGAAATCGCCCGCAGTTGTCTGCATGGCTAATGTCAGCAATGCCAGCAGCACAACACCATGTTTGAATCTGACCATTTTTAGTGCCTTTACCATTTGATTTTGTATTCGAAACCGGCAGCTACATTATTGACATCGGAGAGCCGGTATTGATTGACGCGGTACTCTGCAACCACGTATAGATTTTCTACAATGCTCAAGCCCAATTGAACTTCACCGACCATCGGGCTAGAGGGGAAGTTAGCCGGTAGATCTTGATTAAAGGTGTGGTCGATAAAACCGGCCAGGTACAGTCGATCGGTCAAATAGGGGAATGTCATCCTAAATACATGTTCCATTTGCCATACCTGCGCGTCTTCGTTGTCTATTTGCAGCAAGTGGAAATTAATCGACCATGAGATATTCATTGCCGTGAACAACGAACGCAGTGCCTCAGTATCGTTGATGCGCCAGCGGAGCCCTAACCGATGCCGGTCGTTATCTTGGCCAGAGCGGAAATTCATCTGTAAGGTTAAATCCAGTGGCGAGACCTCTGCAATTCGCCAGCGTAGATTCTGCTCGGTGTAAAAGTTTTCCGTTTCTTCCAGAGCACCTGCACTGTTTTGGCTTGATATATTGAGAAGGCTAAAATAGGAAATGCGGTTTGGAAGCTTAGCGGCGATATTGATGGTGGCGGTATTGTCACTGTCGACGTCGCTGAGGTAAGGATATAGGTTGAAGTCGAGAAAACCACCAGCGCTGTTTTTGACATCTGCGTAGGCTAGTTGAGTGAAAAAGCTGCCGACAAAAATTGTAGTGACCGTGGCCACTTTTAGTTTTTGGAATAATGAACCTGAGGCCATGCGAGTCTCTCCTTGGCGCGTGTAAGAGGAGGTTGTCTGAATGTATTGATGGGATCCTAAATTCAGCTTAGGAGACCGATAACGGAAGCGCCAAATATGTGGTGAAATATCATGAATTATTTGGTTGGTTTGCCGGGTTAATGGTTAGTTGTGGTCGGCCACTCTATCTATAGCGGGTACAGCGGCCGCACCTCCGATTTGACCGCCTGCGATACAATAGATGCTGCTACCGGCGTATCGCAGGAATCTACGCGTAACTTGCCTCTGTGCCAAAATTCTCCTAGCATGCGCTGCGCTACCTCACCCACGTTCGTCCACATCGTTCTATTTTGATCAACGCTTAGGCCCCCTATGAGTATTATTGAACAGGAAGCGGCAATACGCCGCACCTTCGCCATCATCTCTCACCCCGATTTGGAACGTACCGACAACCAGAGTCACCAAAAGACAGTAACTTTATTAAAATCATAAAGTTATACCATGTCTTGGGTTGTCGTATTGACTCTCTAAGCCTTCCTTTGTCATGCTAAGTCACACCAAATAGGTGTAAGTTTGGGTGTAAAATTCGTAGTAATTTCACCCTCAAAATAATTTACACCCATTCTTCACTTCATTTGTATGAAGTGATAACTGGGAGACTTGAACATGAGTATTACGGAAACATGGCTAAAAGCTAATCACAAAAAACCAAGGGCAAAAAAACTGATCAAAACGGACAGGGACGGTCTGAATGCCCGAGTATCGCCTAAAGGTAAGATCACCTTTATGATGCGTTATTACTATGACAATGCCCGCAAGGACTTTGATATTGGCTCTTACCCGCTGATGTCTCTGAAAGAGGCGAGAGAAGAAAACCAGCGTCTTCGCAAAAAGCTTGAGCGCGGTCATAATCCAAAAGTTGCGCGCCAGCTTGAACGGCAATCCATTATTGCGGCAAAGTCGCTCAAAGGTTTGTTCGAGCTTTGGTATGACGCTTATTGTGTGAAGAATAAAAAGGGGCATCATGAGATCAAACGAAGCTTCGAGATTCACGTATACCCACGCATTGCTGACCTGCCTGCTGAAAGTGTCACTTTATTTGAGTGGTTAGATATATTAGAGAAATTGGCAGAGAAAAGACCTGCCATTGCTGAACGCATTCTGGTGAATGCAAAGCAGATGCTTAAATATGGCTTAAAGCGAAAGCTTATTCCCAGCAATGTGCTGGCGGATATTTACGCCAAAGAAGATTTACAGATACAGAAAAGATCAGTAGACCGCTCTCTATCTGATGAAGAAATTAAAATGCTTTGGCTGGCGGTTGATCATTCTCGCATCACCGCGAAGAACAAGCTGTTTGTGAAGCTGTGCCTGATCTATGCTTGCCGTAATGGCGAGCTACGTTTATCAGAAAAAGAACATTTTGACTTTGAAACCATGGTCTGGACGATTCCGCCAGAAAATCACAAACTGGGTAAGAG
>JAESUM010000010.1 GCA_016763075.1 Pseudomonadales bacterium | reverse complement strand
AGAGATATTACGGCGTAATCTATGAAGCCCAAACTCACCCGGCGAGCCAACTTGGGTTTGCTTTACCTGGCGTTGTAACTCCTGAAGGAAATCGTGTTCTTGTGGAAGTTCAGAATTATTAGCAAGTTCTTGCTCAATGGTTTTTCGCTGCTGCTCATCCAAGCTACCATTCACATACCACGGCATTAGGTCATGGTTAGGTTTATTGTTCATACCTTTAACCCCCCTGATTTTATTTTAGATAAACAGTTTTTTAATGGTTTTTTTGCATGAAAGGCTCGTGTTTTAACCGTGCCTTCTGGGCATTGAGTAATACTGGCTATATCTGTGTAATGCAACTCTTCAAAAAAATGCCAGATGTATCACCTCACGCTGATGGTCTGATAATTTTTCGATGCAATGTTTACCTTTTTCCTTGTCATCCATCGCGCTCATTACAACCTCCATGTTTGGTTGCTGATCAGTAAGCGTATCGCAAAAGTCATCGATATCTTGCTCTAACCCGCGGCGAGATTTCTTACGTAGCCGGTCGTATATTCTGTATCGGGTGATTCCCAGCAACCAAGTCGAAATTTTAGACCTTCCTTCGAATCGGTGTGAGCATTTCCATACCTCCACCATCACTTCATTAAGTATGTCGGCGGCATCAGCGGGTTGGTTCAATTTATTTAACGCGAATCGATATACACTCGATTCATAGTGACGATAGAAGCCCTCAAGAGCCATTTGGTCGCCGTTAGATATTCTCAAAAGCCAACTTTTAGCCCACTCCTCATGCGCTAAGGCATCAGTGTTCATACCGATAACACCATCAATTTCATGGGGTTGTTATCGTCTTTAGCCTGCTGCCAGACAGGATCTCCCCGGACTCCCCTACCGCAATCACGCGCCAATAATGGATTGTTTTGGTTTGAGCATGTCTCTCGCTAAAGCGCTGAGCGATACCGTTGTAGTATCGCTTGGAACCAATAAACCCGCGGTAGCGGTTCTGTTCTCGATCACGTTTGCGTCAATCTCTAAATGCTCACTAAAACGTGGAAGTGTTGATTTACGCGCCACAGCATAAAGCTCTAGCTGATATGCGGCAGCCCCGGTAACAGGTTGCCAGTTAAAGCTAGTTTGGCGTTGCAAAAGCGAGCCGTCTATTGGCGTATTGGTTTGTATTGGCGGCAGTGCCAGCGTGGTTTTTGTATCGTTGGAATGGATAACCACATACCTCAATACCGGTAGGTCAGCGGGGTTATTACCCAAGCCTAAACCGCTCAAACTGGTGCCAGTATCAATAACCCGCAAGCGCACCACATATTGGCCCGCAGCATTGGTAGGCAATACCGGGCTTTGCAACGTTACGCGACCACCGACGCCTAAATATTGCCGAACGGTTTTCAGCGGTATAAAAGTGAGGTTACCCGCACCACTGAGTGGGCTAGCGTATTCCCACTGAGCATTGAATAAACCGCCGCCGGTATACGAAAGCTCTGCACTCGCAAAAAGGCTCGCACCTTTAGCGATGACTTTGCGGGTTGAATGATCATTAAAGCGCAACAGTTCTCTGGTTATATTCAAACCGTTGCTTGTTAGGTTAATGGTTATGGTTGCTGTCGATACAACCGAGCCATCGGTAAAGCTTCGTGAATAGTTAATGGCTTGCAAACCGTCACTTAACGCCGTGCTGATGATTGACGCGGGAACCATCAATATTTCAGGGGTGGGTGTGCACGAAACAAAACTGGTTTGTAAATTCACACCAATGACGTTGATGCAGTTAATATTTATATTCGTGTTCACTCGGATGCTGCTATTTATTTCGTTTACTGTGCCCGGTTCAGTAAAGCGCCCAACACTTGAAAGATGCGCCCCGGCTGGGCCGGCAACTTGCCAACTGACGGAAACAGGAAGCGCGCTATCTATTGAATAAGATAGTGCAGTTGGCGAGCCCGATGCACCGGTGATTGCCCAACTGGTTGTAACCATTGCCAAGGCAATTGAAAATCCTGCAAATATATTTTTAATCATTACATTTTCCTCCCTGAGCTGACTGGCATAATCATAGTAATACTCAATGTAACTAAATAGGTTTCGTTGTTTGCGATGCTAACTGTTGAGCTTTCGGTATTTTGGTAATTACCACTCATTGCAACATCAAAACCGGGTTTTGTATTACCAGGTTCTATCCAGTTCCACAACACTTGGGTTTGAGCTGTCCAAGTATCTGTGCTTCCTGTTATGTCGCTCCTACTATGCAATTGGTTCAAGCTAATTAGCCCTGATACCGTGCTTGAAAACAGATAATCTATTGTGAGGCCCAGGCTAGTGGTATCTGAATCGCTGCCGCCAACATCAAAACTAGTTTTTTGTATTTGAATATCAGATGTAATATTGAATTTACTGCTAAGGGCAAAATTTGTTTTTAAATCATGCGCCCAGGTGGTCGAGTTATTTATTTCGTTGAATGCATCGTCTTGCTGAGTAACCGATGTACCCCAGCTCCAGTTCCAGTTTTCTTTAAAAAAAGCCACGCTAAACAGACCTACATGAGTGGTGGTTTTGAATCCGCCTATCGCAATGGCACCTTCTTTTACTAGATCTTCAGACGAAGATACTAGCTGGAAACCAAAACTGGGCTGCCCCAAAAACCCGAAAATACTATTCATTATATGAGCGGTACTTTTTGAGCTCCCCGGTTCACTGTTATTTCCCAGTTCCGAGTTATTTTTCTCCTCTGCACTGTTTCCATCACTATTTTTATCACCACCCTCACCACTTTCACCACCCTCACCACTTTCATCCTCACTATTACTAAGCATTACCGAAGGACTAAAATTTACGCTAGCTTGATATTGCAAAGTTTTGAATTCAGGAAAACTGATATCGTTATCGACATTATCGGTTTCTTTTGCCACTAAAAACTGTGCTGTTAGGTTGCTCCAATTGGCATTTAAAAATAACCGCTGTAGTGTTTTATCGTTCGGTAAGTTGGGGTTCGAAAGCGAGCTAAACAGAGTGCTGACATCATTAAATTCGATACCGGTATTCCAAAAAAAAGTATCGTTCGGGTCGGTTGAATTTGGGCTATACGTCATCAACAAAGAACTAGCGCTGCCTTTTCCATTAATAATATCGATATCTGTGGTGTCTTCTGTAATGACATCGTTTACCGATTCGGCATACTCTACACGCAGCCGCAGTTGCTGGTTATAGATGGCAGAGTCTGCAACCAAACTCCACGATTCTCCCTTTCTTGAAGCGGGGATTACTGCTACAGATTCAGACACTCGGGCGCTCTTCCCTGAAAGATAAGTCGCTGATAGGTATAAATGTTCTGGATTTTTAGTGAATGGCTGGCTTTCCCATATACCACCGGCAACGGTGTTGTCTGGGTCTCCAATACCTTGTTGAGTGCCGCTGACTTCTTCTGCCCGCATAAAAAAACCCGTTGCAGTACTGTTTGCAACATTGATACGTGTACGTGCCGAAAGCCCGCGCCGGTAAAAATTATCAATCACTAAATTACTGGCTGAGATTCCGTGATGGCCAAAGTTAAGGTGAGTATCACGATTATTCCACGTAACCAGATACTCGCCGACATCAAGTTCTTTATCGTTAAAGGTTTGAGTTGACTCGCTGTTGTAGACCAAATCAGTGCCTGCATTTAGCTGCCAATTTGGGTTCGAAAACCGCGCCTGTACCTGCGCAGCACCTTGCGCCGATAGCGCCTTGGGATCGGGGGTTCCCAGGTTTTTGTCCAGTATTCGCTGTGACACCGTTAAGTTACTGTCTATCTGGTAATCAATCGCTTGAAAAAGAGCGCTATCTCGCACCTCAATTTGCCAGGATCCACGTTCATGAATGCTGCCGTCATCTGCATATTCAACCAAACGCAGGTTGTGCATACCAGCGCTCAAACGCTGTAGAGGTTTGTATGTTGCCCCTTCCGGTACGCGCTTCATTACAGCGGTGATATCAATATTATCCAGCTCAAAAGCAAGGGTGTTATACACCTGCGTGTTAACCAGTACCGGCAAGGTAATGGTAATGGCTTCTGTAGGGCTGCGGCTTTCAGGGTTAGTGGCTTTACGCAGCTGTGGCGACCACTCTAAAGCAACCACAACCATCGGCCATAGTATAAGAATAACTATGGTCGTTGCGGCTTTATAAGGCGTTTTTATACTCATTTTCAGGGTGACCACCATCGCACACAGCGATTTCATGAATTTGTCTCTGCCGGGGTAGTGGCAACAGCTAAGTGTTGAATTTCGGGACTACCCTTATACCTAACCAGGCCATACGTCTTCGCATGTATCGCGATGCAACCCAAATACCCAAACATTCACAGTGCCGGCTTTATTGTGATTGTTTTACCGTCGAATGAGTAGCGGATGCATGTCCAACACATAACACAATCAATTGTAAATGACCTGTAATGAATTGAATATATCGCTTACTGCTCGTCCCTCACCTATTCATCCACTCATCCACTCATCCACTCATCCACTCATCCACTCATTCATGGCATTCATCAATACAGGCTTACTGTGCATGCGCTGTTGGTTTAAACGTTAGAGCTACGCAGATGCCTCCGGTGCATGAACCAATAAGACCACCCCATATTTAATTAAACCAACCCAAATACAAACGCAACATAGGTACGCTTTTTTCGAACACAATTATTACGCGCTATCGCATCAATTAGGCCACTCATCACCATTTTATTATTGAGCGTATTAATTTCATGTGAGGCTTCGACGGGCAATCAGCAAAGCGTTATGCTGCTCGGTCTATAAAGGAGATCAACGTGTACCTACCAAAGTTCAACCAAGTCGATGATATCGGCCAACTGCATGGGTTTATCCGCCAACAGCCATTCGATGCATGGAGCACCTTAGCCAATGGCGAGATTAGCGTTAATCACATCCCCTTTATGCTAAGTGAAAATAACGACAAACATAAAGACGGAGCCCATAATCAAAACACTAGTGAATACGGCACCTTAGTTGGCCATGTTGCCAGAGCAAATCCAATTTGGCAGGAGTTTTCCACAACCCAAGATTCGGTCATCGTATTTCAAGGAGCGCAGGCTTACATCAGCCCATCATGGTACCCAAGCAAACACCAACACGGCAAAACCGTACCCACTTGGATCTACGTGATAGTACAGGCGCGCGGAATACCCACAGCCATTACCGACAAACAATGGTTACTACAACATGTGCAGGAACTAACGAACCATCAAGAATCTGGGTTGTCACTACCCTGGAGCGTATCCGATGCTCCACAGGAATATATCGACAAACTCATTAACGGTATTGTCGGGATAGAAATTCCGCTTACAAAACTAACAGCAAAATTTAAGCTCGGACAAAACTGCTCGCAAGAAGATAAGTTGGGTGTGGTTAACGGCTTAGTCACAAGTGAACATCCACCGTCACAACTCCTTTTGCGCATTCACACAAAATTTGTTTAATAGCTAAGCCTTGGAATGGTGGCTTCTTCATACGCTAACAAAGCCCATACAAAGCTCAGCCAAAGGTTTAATCGTGAGAAAATCCGATAGGCTGTTTCAGCTTACAAATATATTACGCGCCCACCAACCCGTTACAGCCAAGCACTTGGCTGAAAAGCTTTCGGTGGCAGAGCGAACCATATATCGCTATATAGATGACTTATCCGTCTCCGGAATCCCTATTTACCATGACGCAGGGCAAGGTTACCGCCTTAGCGAAGACTATGAATTACCGCCACTACAACTTACCAGCCTTGAACTTGAAGCGCTTATCTCTGGGGTTAATTTTGTAGCCGCCCTCACAGGCAAGCGCATGGCAGACCCTGCGCGCTCGTTACTATCTAAAATCGAAGCCGCATTACCCCGGGGGAATTTTGAAGGCAACCCCACAGAGGACACGTTAAATAGTAAACCTACAGATAAACAGCCAATCGTATGGGTTTCTGTTTCAAGCCGTGACGAAATTGCTTACCAAATATGGAGTGAGCTGCATGCGTCTATCGAATCGAACCAATCGATTAGCCTTACATATAAAGATGCGAATGCAGACATAACCCAGCGTACCGCCACACCCTTAGGGTTATTTTATTGGGGTGGTAAATGGACTGTTGGCTGCTGGTGCCACCTACGTACTGCCTACCGCGACTTTAGGCTCGACCGTATTCAGACGTTAGTCACATTAGCAGAGCACATTGAGCTTCCCGCTGAGGTGTCGCTTCAAGCCTACATTAACTACCAAGAAAAAATATCGTGATGAACTGACACAACGCTGTCAGGTAATACTCGTACTATCCAACTCTCTACCTGCATCTTACAAACAAGAGAGTGATAAACATGATTATTCACGGTTAAATTGAAAATTTTAAAAGGTATGGAATTCGCTACCTTTAAATTAAAAAAACGCGTAACTGAAGAAAAACCATTGGAGCTATCCGCACGTCTAGAGAAAGAGTTTCTTGAGCAACAGTAAGAGTTAGTCCTTCATTGCCTTAACCTCCCCGCAGATAACGTATATGCATATATTGTATTAGCAACCTCACGAGAAAAGGCTGAGCAGTATTGCCAACAATGGCTCATCGATGCAACCGCGCTAGAGTACTTAGACCTAATCGATGAAGGCTCAGTCAATATGTCTTTATGGACAAGGTTGAATTAACCAACCGCAGCCAAAGAATAATTTATATTATGCTTAACAAACCACTCAAATAAGAACGGATAAAACATGTGTTTTTTCACAAATAAACTTACGCTCATTCTTTCAATGCTAATATTAGGAAGCCTGTCAACCACAGTTATTGCAGAGCCTAACCATGCAACTATTGAATGGGCACCTTTTGTGAAAATCGAAGGTATTGACGACCAACAGCTTATAGAAAAAGCCAATACCGTACAGACTACTTTTATAAGCAAACAACCTGGTTTTATAAAACGTGAACTACTAAAAAGAAATGATACTGACTACGCAGATTTAATTTATTGGCGCAACAAAAAAAATGCCACGGCTGCTGGTAATAAAGTAGAAAACTGCAAAGTTTGTTTAGATTATTTTTCGTTAATGCAAGCAGGTATTCAACCTGCGCAAGAATTTTCTCACTACTCAATTATTAAAAGTTGGCCAAACTAGCTCCGTGAAACTGCGAGATCTAAAAGGCTTTGGCCCTAAAAGCGAAGAACTGCTTGCGCAAGTAGACATTCATTCAGTTGAGCAATTCATGACTACAAACCCTTATGCCTTATATTCTGAACTTAAACAAAAAGTAAAAGGCACAGGCCTAAACTCTATTTACGCCATTATTGGTGCGCAAGAAAACCTGCATTGGCAAGAAGTGGCCAGAACAAGAAAAACAGAAATACTAATGGCGCTGGACGATATGGGCTTAGCGCCCAAGTAATGCTGCCACTGTACTGAGTTCGTGTTAACGCCAGAAACCCGAGTTAATCATACATAAGCCGATAACTTACCAATCCCACACGTTCATGTAGCAATTTGTAATTCACATCAAATGCTTTTGCATCGGGCAAAAAGTCCATTAAACGCCATGACTGTTTTCGGCTACTAGAGTACCCAAAGGGCGCTGGAGTTACCTCAAAACCAAATTGTTCAAAACTGTAGATGGCCCGCTTTATGTGATATGCCTCAGTCACCAGCACAATTTTTCTAGTATTCAGCGGTAATAAAATTTCTGCGCTGTATTGCGCGTTTTCCCATGTGGTTCGGCTACGTTCCTCTAGCCAGCGTGCTTCTAGGCCATAATAGTCGCGCAGGTTTGTCTCCATTAATTTCGCTTCGCTAACGGACATGTCTCTTCCGACGCCGCCGGTCACCAACAATGGCAAACCGGTCTTTTTATGCCAATACACTCCATGATGCAATCGGTTCAACGTACCTATTTTTAACGTATTTCCGCCATATTCATTTGGCCTTTTTAAGGTACCACCACCCAATACAACAATCGCTCCGGCACTTTCAAGTGCCGCATCGGTTTGTTTAAGCGACGGGTGGTCTTCCAGCGAATCACTCAGCCATATCACCAACGCCGGCGTGCTAAACAGGTAAAGACCTAAGATTGAAAAACACAGCAGTAATGTCGCAACACGGGGCCGCCATTTTAACAGCAGTAAGCCCAGCAGCGCGGTAAAAATAAGCAGGCCCGGTGGCAAAAATAGTACTTTAAGAAAAGAACGCGTTAGTAACAATGTGGACTCTCTGTGGTTTGTAATACACTCGGTAAGATAAAAATATAGCGTAACTAGCGTAACTACGGCCGCCTGCAATCAAAACTTAGTCTCGCTGGGGTTTTCCTGTTGTTTTTGTATCGTTTGTTTACCTGCAATGAAGACCATAATCGTGCTGTTGTTTTATAAATCAATCTGCCCATCAATGCTATATGTAACGCTGCGTCTGCGGTATCCTACCGGGCTAGAACGACACACTTTATTTACAGCCCATCAAGCGCGGAAAACAGCCCGACATGCCTCAGCAAAACCAGCCTCCATCGTCCCAACCTCAGCCTTACCAGCCGCAAGCAATCGAAACCGAAGTTCAGCAGTTTTGGAAACAAAACAATAGCTTCGCGGCCACCGAGCAACCGGATAAAGAAAAATTTTACTGCCTGGCGATGTTCCCCTATCCCAGCGGCAAGCTGCATATGGGCCATGTGCGTAACTATACAATTGGCGATGTTATCAGCCGTTACCAGCGCATGCAGGGCAAAAATGTAATGCAACCGATGGGCTGGGATGCCTTTGGCCTACCGGCGGAAAACGCTGCCATTAAAAATAAAGTGCCGCCGGCTGAGTGGACCTACCAAAATATAGATTATATGCGTGAGCAGCTTGACCGGCTTGGGTTTGGCTATGACTGGGACCGAGAACTGGCCACCTGCCACCCACAATATTACCGCTGGGAGCAGTGGTTTTTTACCCGTCTGTTTGAAAAAGGCATGGTCTACCGCAAATTAGCAATTGTGAACTGGGACCCAGTAGACCAAACCGTATTGGCCAATGAGCAGGTGATTGATGGCCGTGGCTGGCGTTCCGGCGCATTAGTTGAGCGCCGTGAAATTCCACAATGGTTTATCAAAATCAGCGCCTATGCCGATGAACTGCTCGACAGCCTCGACCAGCTCGATGAATGGCCCGAGCAAGTGCGCACCATGCAGCGCAACTGGATTGGCCGCTCTGAAGGGGTAGAACTTAAATTTGAAGTTGAAGGTCAGCCCGAGCCGGTTGAGGTGTACACCACTCGGCCGGATACCCTAATGGGCGTGACTTATATGGGCGTTGCCGCGCAACACCCGTTGGCATTAAAAGCAGCCGAAACCAACCCAGAGCTGACTGCATTCATTGAAGAATGCAGTCACATCAAAGCAGCCGAAGCAGAAATGGCAACGGTTGAGAAAAAGGGAATCGATACCGGCTTTAAAGCGATCCACCCTATTACCGGTGAAGCCCTGCCAATTTGGGTCGCCAATTTTGTATTGATTGAATACGGTTCCGGCGCGGTGATGTCAGTGCCTGCCCACGACCAGCGCGACTGGGAATTTGCAAAAAAATATCAGCTGCCGATCAAGCAAGTCATTACACCACGCCCTAAGAAAGCCAAAGGCGGAAAAAAGCCCGAACCCATCGAGTGCGACATCAGCCAACAAGCCTTTACCGAAAAAGGCCTACTGATTAACTCTGGTGAGTTCGAAGGCTTAAGCTCCAAACAAGCCGTTGATGCCATCGCCGAAAAGCTCAGCGCAGAAAACCGTGGCAACAAAAAGGTTAATTTCCGTTTGCGCGACTGGGGTGTTTCACGCCAGCGCTACTGGGGTTGCCCGATCCCAATTATCAACTGTGACAAATGCGGTGCGGTTGCAGTACCTGAAGATCAGCTTCCGGTTGAGCTACCGATTGATATCGAGTTTGAAGGTGTCGGCTCGCCAATCAAAAAAATGCCGGACTTTTACAAGACCCAATGCCCAACCTGCGGCGGCGATGCCGAGCGCGAAACCGATACCTTCGATACCTTTATGGAATCTTCCTGGTACTACGCGCGGTTTGCCTCACGCAATAGCGACGATGCCATGCTCGATTCAGCAGCGGACCATTGGCTGCCGGTGGATCAATATATTGGTGGTATCGAACACGCTATATTGCACCTGCTTTATGCGCGCTTCTTCCATAAATTGATGCGCGATGAAGGTCTGGTCAACAGCGACGAACCCTTCAAGCGGTTGCTGACCCAAGGCATGGTGCTCAAAGACGGCGCGAAGATGTCTAAATCCAAAGGCAACACCGTTGACCCGCAAGGTCTGATTGACCAATACGGCGCAGATACCGTTCGGTTATTTGTGATGTTCACGGCACCGCCGGAGCAATCACTCGAATGGTCAGACAGCGGCGTAGAAGGCTCTTTCCGGTTTATGAAACGCCTATGGCGACTCACCCAAGAGAGCGTTCTCAAGGGCGCAGCACAGAACCCCGCAGAAATGGAACTCAACGACAAACAGCAAAAGCTACGTCGTAAAACCCACGAGACCATTTCTAAAGTCAGCGATGACTACGGCAGACGGCAAACCTTTAATACTGCTATCGCCGCCACCATGGAGCTGTGTAATGCCATCTCTAGTTTTGAAGGCAGCGCACCAGAAGATATTGCCGTAGAGCGCGAAGCCATTGAAGCTGCTGTAATATTGCTAGCGCCAGTGACACCACATATTTGCCATAAACTTTGGCAGAACCTTGGTCACGAAGGCACCGTCATTGATGCCACATGGCCTCAAGTAGATGAAAGCGCGCTGGTGCGGACCAGCATTGAAATGGTGGTACAGGTAAACGGTAAAGTACGTGGCCGCATTGAAGTCAGCGTAAATGCCGACAAAGAAAGCATTGCCGACCAAGCCCGTAACGACGAAAACGTAATGCGTTTTACCGAGGGTAAAACCGAACGTAAATTGATTGTGGTGCCGGGCAAACTGGTGAACATTGTTGTTGGCTAAGCCCTTCAACCATGCGGTGCCGCCAAGCCTTACACCTCGATGACCCCTTAATGACACCAGCAATGAAAACCGCGATGAAAAAAGAGACATAAAGGTATGATGTTAACGAACGCTAGGTTTTTGAGCGCCAGTAAAAACGCCGGAAAAGGGCTGGTGCTTATTGCGCTTATGCTTCAGTTGGCCAGCTGTGGCTACCAGTTGCGTGGCAGCGCTGGCCAGAAACAGCCAACTGCCGAAATATCACAACTGGGCCCGCTGTACATTGATACCTTTGAAAATACAAATGCCGTCAATAACACCGGCGCATTCAACAACAAACCGTTCTACACCTTGCTACGTGCAAAATTACGCGCAGCTTCGGTAACACTGACAACAGAGCCTAACCAAAGCCTCTACCGCTTAAAAGTGTATGGCTTTAAAACCCAGCGTCATGCGGTTTCATACGCAAAAAATGGCGATATTGCAGAATACCGGCAACAAGCCAGTTTGGCTTTTCAGCTTACTGATCAACACAACTTTTCAGCCATCAATGCCACTCGTTTAAAAGCTCAAGAGATCATCCGTAGCGACCAAAACAACCTAGCCGCTGATCACGCAAAAACCACTCAGCTGCAACGTGAGCTTGCGCAAAAGCTGGTAGACCAAATTTATTGGGCGCTCAAAACCGCCAGCATTCGGCATAAGGCTGCTCAACCTTACCGCATTAAAACACCCTAAAATGAAGCTCGACTTACAGCAATTAGCCAAACATTTAACTGCCCCACTTAAGCCTATTTATTTGGTAAGTGGGGATGAAACCTTGCTGGTTGATGAAGCCTGCGACCAAATACGCAACGCCGCAAAAACCCACGGTTATGATGATCGGCAAATTTTTCAGGTTGACCCTAAATTCGACTGGCAGCAGCTGATGGTCGCCACGGGCACCCTGTCGTTATTTTCACAAAAACGAATTCTCGAACTTAGACTTGCAGCCAAGCAGCCTTCAGATAACGATGGCCGCACCGCGCTACAAAGCTACGCCGAAAACCCCAACCCCGATGACCTATGGTTAATCCGCTCGGGCAAGCTGGAAAAAAGCACTCAAAATACCAAGTGGTTTAAAGCAATAGAAAAAGCCGGTGCAGTGATGTTGGTTCAACCAGTAAGCCCAGCACAGCTGCCCAATTGGGTACGCCAACGTATGCAGGCAACCGGGTTAAAACCCACTGCTGAAGCCGTACAAATGCTGGCAGACCAAGTTGAAGGCAACCTATTAGCCGCTGCGCAAGAAATTGAAAAAATCCAACTACTTGCCAGCAACCCAGTCATTGATGGCGACATGATTACCGAAATGGTTGCCAACAATGCCCGGTACACGGTATTTACTTTGGTTGACCGCACACTAGACGGCCAAACAGAATCTGCGCTGCGGGTGCTGCATGGTTTAAAGGCAGAGTCAGCAGAGCCACAGCTGGTCATTTGGGCGCTGGCCCGCGAGATTCGCTTACTCATAGAGCTCACCGCTTGCTTGCAAAACCGCCAACCCGCATCAGATTTTTTCCGCATGCAAAAACCACCCATTTGGGACAGCCGGCAACGAGCCATTCAACAGCGCCAACAACGCATCCCCCTTGGCCGGCTACAGACCAGCCTTAAACGCCTGCTACTAATAGATAAAATAACCAAAGGCGCCGCCACCGGAAATGCCTGGGATGAAATAGAAAGGTTACTGCTAACCCTCGCAATCAGGTAGCCTTATCTATCAAATCGAATATTAAAAATAAAATTAAAAAGAGTATTCAACATGACAAATAACCCTACCGGTCAAAACACACGACCAAAGCTAACAGAAACCTACACCAGTATTGCAATGGAAAGCGCTCGCTGGGAAAACTTCAAACCGCGCCCCGACGATATAATAATTTGCACACCGCCAAAATGCGGAACAACCTGGATGCAGATGATCTGCGCTCTGCTTATTTTTCAAAAAGCAGAATTAGACAAACCATTAAGCGAATATTCACCTTGGCTTGATATGCTAATTTTGCCCATCGACGAAGTGCTAGAACAACTAAGCGCACAAACACACCGGCGGTTTATTAAAACCCACACTCCCCTCGATGGCCTACCCTATTTCGATGACGTCACTTATTTGTGCGTTGGCCGT
>JAESUM010000009.1 GCA_016763075.1 Pseudomonadales bacterium | reverse complement strand
TTTACTGCAGAAGAGCTCCAGTTTAAGGCAGAGGTGCGTGAATGGTTTGACGCAAACCTGCCAGCGGATCTCAAACGTAAAAGTGAGCTTGGCATAGCGCTGAACAAAGAAGAAACGCAGAAATGGGGAAAAATCCTCAATTCAAATGGCTGGGCAGCAACCAATTGGCCAAAAGAGTACGGTGGTACTGACTGGTCAGTTTCGCAAAAACACCTATTTGATGAAGTGCGTGTAGAAGTTGGCGCGCCTAACATCATGTCTATGGGCATTGCGATGCTGGGGCCTGTTCTTCATGCCTTTGGTACCGATGAACAGAAAGCCGAGCATTTACCGCGCATCCTTAATTATGATGATTGGTGGTGTCAGGGTTATTCAGAGCCAGGTGCTGGTTCTGATTTGGCCAGCTTGAAAACAGCAGCCAAACTTGAAGGCGACGAGTACGTAGTAAACGGTTCAAAAATTTGGACTACCTACGCGCACTACGCTGACAAAATGTTCTGTCTGGTACGTACCAGCACAGAAGGTAAAAAGCAGCAGGGTATCTCTTTCTTATTGCTTGATATGAATGATCCAGGCATGACCGTTCGTCCTATCGTTTCTATTGATGGTGAGCATCACTTGAACCAGACTTTCATGGACGATGTTCGTACCCATAAAAGTAACCTGATTCATGAAGAGAACAAAGGCTGGACCGTTGCTAAATATTTGCTGACCCATGAGCGTACCGGTATTGCTGGTGTTGCGGGTTCTAAAGCAGCAATCGCTGAACTTAAAGCATTAGCGAAGAGAACCATCGTTGATGGTAAACCTGCTATTGAAAACGAGCAGTTCGCACTGAAAATTGCTCGGGTTGAAGTAGATCTTAAAGCGCTGGAATTCACCAACTTCCGCACCTTAGCGGCTTCTGCTACAGGTAGTGCGCCAGGCGCAGAGTCCTCATTGCTGAAAATCAAAGGAACTCTGATTCAGCAGATGCTTGCAGAGTTGAAAGTTGAACTTGCAGGATACCTTGCCTACCCATGGGGAACTCTGGGTGAAGCCGGTCCTGAAGATTTTGGGCACGCCGCTGCCAGTTATAACTTTGGTCGGGCCTCCACCATTTATGGCGGAAGCACCGAGGTTCAATACAACGTTATGGCTAAAGCCGTTCTTGGCCTGTAGGAGGGTTTAAAGTGGATTTTTCATTATCAGAAGAACAACAACTGATTAAAGAATCAGTTGAAAAATTTATCGCCAAAGATTACATCTTCGAAACCAGGAAAAAAATTCTGGCCACTGAAGATCGCTTCAGCCGAGACCTGTGGAAGCAATATGCTGATCTAGGTTGGTTGGGCATGGCGCTACCAGAAGAGTACGGCGGATTCGGCGGCAGCGCGGTAGAAAACATGCTGGTCTGCGAAGCCTTTGGCAGCGCAATGGTGCTTGAGCCATACCTAACCACGGTTGTAATGGCGGCCAATGCACTGGTACTTTCTCCCGGCACAGAAGACAAAAAGAAAGAGTTGCTTGAGCAAATTATTGCTGGTGAACTTTTGATGTCAGTAGCCTACGCAGAAGCGGAATCAGGTTATAACCTAGCCAACGTTAGCGTAACGGCTTCGGGTTCTGGCGATAGCTACAGCATTAACGGTGAGAAAATCGTTGTGTTGAACGCACCTTCAGCAGACAAGTTTATTGTCTCTGCACGTACCTCTGGCGGTCAATCAGATCAAAACGGTGTTTCACTGTTTTTGGTCGACGCAAATGCCGACGGTGTTGAGCTGACCAGCTACAACACAATGGACGGTGGACGCGGTGCCAACATTGCCTTTACCAACGCATCAGCGACATTGCTGGGTACTGAAGGTGAAGGTTTTGCGGTACTCGAAGAAGTGATTGATATCGCAACGGCAGCCATCTGTGCTCAGGCATTGGGGGCAATGAACACCGCGTTTCAACGTACTCTGGAATACATCAAAACCCGTGAGCAATTCGGTGTTGCGATTGGTACATTCCAAGTATTACAGCATCGTTTGGTAGATATGTTTATGGCGGTTGAAGCAAGCCGTTCCATGGTTTACATGGTAAGCATGAGTCTTAGCTCGGACGATGCCAATGAGCGTCGTGCAGCGGTTTCATCTGCAAAAGCATTTATCGGTCCAGAAGCACGTAACCTGGCTCAAGATGCAGTTCAGATTCACGGTGGTGTAGGCATGACAGAAGAGCTGGATGTAGGTCACTACTTCCGCTACCTGACATTGTTCTGCGGTACTTTTGGTAGCACTGACTATCATCTGAAGCGTTTTGCTGAATTGAGTCAGTAGAAGTTGACTCAGTAACAGCCGAACCAGTAACTATTCTGGCTAACGCTGATAGAAACAAGGCATTTTGATCCCTATATCGAATGGGATTGAAGGTTACTCAAAAGCCGATGCTGTGATCCAGCATCGGCTTTTTTGTGTATGGTCTTTTTTTGGGGGTGATATGACGCCCAATTAAAAACCTCAATAAACAGACCGAATTCTGTCCAAGTTGTATGACCTAGCATCAAATATTTATTGATATAACTGATTGTATTCCATAGGTTATTTTTAACTGTGTAAAAAACTATATTTCCTCGGCAGCAGCCTAGCAGACAGGTGGTTAACAGCTGATTTAAAGTGCAAACACTCAATTTTGAGTAAATAACAAGAGGAAATATCATGTCGAAATCCAGCTCAACATCGAATGGTGGTGGTCGCGGGCCTTCTAGTCGTCCGGCGTCTGGAGGTAACTGGCCCAGTACTACCGGAAAGCCTTCCGGCGGCGGGCGCGGAAATGGTCCCTCAAAAGGTAAGTAGTTATTCTGTGAGTTAACGATGTTGCCCGGTTATCGTAGTGACGACTGGGCAACATGCCCTGGAGGTTGCATGAAAAAATACAGTAGCAACAAAGATATAAACAATATCGCTAGGTATTTGGAGAAAACGGGTTGGACGGTGCGAACTGGAAAAAGCACCGTTCATTAATTTCCCCAGGAGGAGCAAGATTGACGATACCTTCAACGCCTAGTGATAGGCGAGCGCTATATAATTTTAGTAGAGATGTAAGGCATATCAGTCAACAACAAGGAGGATTACATGCCTAAAGAAGACGGTTTTCCATATCCAACACCCTATGAAGCGCTTAGATATATGGCTCGAATGCTAGGCCTCAAGCAATCTAATAAATTTCTTGATGATAAGGCGTGCACACGGATATTTGAGCCACGGGAATTCCGAGAATCCCTTGAAAAACACCTTTACCATCCAATTGAAAAATATATGGGTTCAGATGCAAACCGGATTATTTCGAATGGGCTAAATAGTGCAAATGAGCACTATCTCGAACTAGTATCATCATATTCAGCTGATGGTATTTCTAGGGCGGAAATGATGCCCCTTCTTCAGTCAAATTTTATTAGAGATTTTGTTGTCAAAATTGTGGGCGACATCCACGACCATTTTGGTGGCCCGCAACCTGCAGCGTTATTTAGTAGCGATACTCACTCAGTGAAAACAGCCTTAAGCTGGATTGAGAAGCACGAAGCGGGCTGGGAAAATTTTAAGCATACATTACCCAAAGAGCAGAAAGATCGCATATCAGCGTGGAGGCGAGGCGATGATTTAGCATCTTCCCAAGGAATATACCTTTTGCAACGCAGTTCTGTGGGGCCTTGGCCTGAGCAAATAAATTGGCAGAAAATTCGAGTGTTATTGTTCGTCGCACGTTCGGTAGATTTTTTGAGGCGAGAGCTAAAACCATCCGATTTTATTGATGAGGTGCGTGTGTCTCTATTGGGAGAAGAAAGCCGGTCAAACCTCGCTGATGAAATTCGAAACCTTCAAGTTGAATGTAGCAAGAAAGTTTCTGATGCCTGGCCGTTAATAGCTGATATCCAAAATGGGCTAAGAATAAAAGACACAAAAAATAACGCAGATACAATACGAGGATGTTTAGATTCTTTTCGAGCTAGATTGGCAGGTACTGAAGAGCAAGTTACAACTGGATATTGGATAGATTGGCATGAAGCGCGTTGGCACGTTTTTTCTGGTGATCTGGAACGTGCGCAATATTTTTATGAAGTAGCGTTTGAAGGTTCATTGTTTCGATCAGGCAGTCATCAAAAAGAAATCATTGAAGAAGCCTTGGTAGTAGCTTCAAGCGTAGAAAAAATCGATAAGGTTTTCTTGAAGCACTTGAAGTGGATGGCAATAAATTTTGGTTATGATATTCCATCAGTCAATACGCCCTCTCCATCGAAAAAGTATTCAGATAGCATAGAGGATTGGGAAGTCGAGCTTTGGCAATCTCAAATTGGTTCGGTTTTCCCAGATAGTGGTTTATTTCAAGGTGTGAGTTATAAGGATCGCAAAGCAGAGAAAGGCCCGCTCATAATTATGGATTCAAATCAACCTCAGCCAGATTTTCGCTACCCAGATCGTAAAGTGAAAATTAAGGGCGCGGGAACTAAATCAATGCCACAGTTGGTCTGGTATATACAAACCCAAAAATTTGATGTGGTAGCTAAATTAATTAACAAAGGTGCGAATGTTAATGTTGTTTCCTCAGCAGGAGAGACACCTATATTAATGGCGTTACAAGAAATCAACCCAACTAATCTTCTTACTCCACCTTTAGATGATAGGTTTTTTGAGTTGATTAGTAGCCAAAAACATGATTCTAAGATAATGAATACAAGGACTCAGAAAAGGCGTTTGTTACCTATTATCTGTGCAGTTGAAACTGGGAGGCCGAATGTTGTAGAAAAGGTTTTGGAAATGGGTGCCAGCCCAAACGGACGCGGACGGACAGATGAACAAACAGCGCTAAATATTTGCCTCGCAATGATTGCTACGGCTCAAGCTCCACAAAAGATTCTGAGAGATCAGTATGCTGCGCCCCCAACTCTAGAATTATATGATGCGATGCGTCGGCATAGCGTAGGTAGCACTGGTTTTACTCTTGATCACCAAAAGCAAGCCTTTATGAGTTCAAGAACAAACTCATCCTTTATGGCGATTGAATCTGCAGTTATAGAGTTAATGGCAGAGCGATACGTTCAGGCTGATGCAATGAGGGAGATAGCCGCGATTCTTATTGAGGCAGGTGCAGATGTAAACGCTTGGCATACGACTCCAATTAAAGGATACACACCTTTGATGCTTTCAGCCGAGTTGGATGAATCAGAGCTTTTTGAGCTAATGTTAGAAAAAGGAGGTGATGCGCAAAAAGGTTATCTCCATCCCAATACAAATGAGAAAATTAACTGCTATCACATATCAAGACATTTCAGATCCGAAAAAGTGCTGAAGAGCCTGAACAAGCTATAAATTCGCACTTTTCGCGTTGAGGGTTTGTCGTTAATAGCCGGTATTCATTCAGCGTTGCTGTATCACTTTTTAGATCAATATCAGCCATAGCCAATTTTTACCCACAATGGCCCACCAATTGGTTTACTGCGGTAGCCGAGTAAGGGAGAATACGCGCCTCAAAAAACTCTAGAGCAATCACATCAATGACAACTCAGTTTGAGCAAGCCAACGCAATTCGCGCACTTAGTATGGATGCCGTGCAAAAAGCTAAATCGGGTCATCCGGGTGCGCCGATGGGAATGGCCGATATCGCCACCGTACTTTGGGGTAAAAGCCTCAAGCACAACCCAACAAACCCCGACTGGGTGAACCGCGATCGATTTGTACTTTCAAACGGCCATGGCTCAATGTTGTTGTATTCATTGTTGCATCTGACGGGCTATGACTTGTCATTGGATGAAATCAAAAATTTCCGCCAGTTTGGTTCTAAAACCCCTGGCCACCCCGAGTATCACGATACTCCTGGCGTAGAAACCACCACCGGCCCGCTTGGCCAAGGCCTTGCAAACGCAGTGGGCATGGCAATCGCCGAGCGTATGCTTGCTGACCAATTTAACCGCGAAAACCACAAGCTGATCGACCACAACACATGGGTGTTTATGGGTGATGGTTGCTTGATGGAAGGGATTTCCCACGAAGTGTGCTCGTTGGCAGGTACGCTTGGCCTTGGAAAATTGGTTGGGTTCTACGACAGCAACGGTATTTCGATTGATGGCGAAATTGAAGGATGGTACAGCGAAGACGTTAAAAAACGTTTTGAATCCTACGGTTGGCAGGTCATTGGCGAAATCGACGGCCACGACCACGCTGCTATTGAGGCCGCCATTGCTGAAGCTCAAAAAGAGTCTAACAAACCGACATTAGTGATTTGCAAAACCATTATTGGTTTTGGTTCGCCCAACAAACAAGGTAGTGAATCGTGCCACGGCGCACCTTTGGGTGACGACGAAATTAAAATAACCCGCGAAGCACTTAACTGGCCACACCCGGCTTTCGAAGTACCCGAGGCCATCTATCAAGCATGGGATGCTAAAGAAGCAGGTCAACAAGCAGAAAGCCAATGGAACAGCGCCTTTGAAGCTTACCAGGCTGCTTACCCTGAGCTGGCCGACGAACTGCTGCGCCGAACTCAAGGCTTATTACCTACAGACTTTGAAGCACAGGCCCAAGCCCACGTGCTGGCCGTTCACGAAAAAGCCGAAACCATTGCAAGCCGCAAAGCCTCACAAAATTCATTAACCGCAATGGCGGGGCTTATGCCTGAACTGGTTGGCGGCTCTGCTGACCTTGCGGGCTCAAACCTGACCCTGTGGCCAGACGCCAAAGGCATCACCGCAACCGATGCATCGGGCAATTATATTTATTACGGTGTACGTGAGTTTGGCATGAGCGCCATTATGAACGGCATCGCGCTGCATGGTGGTTTCATACCTTTTGGCGCTACCTTCTTAGTGTTTATGGAATACGCGCGAAACGCACTGCGAATGGCAGCGCTGATGCGTCAGCAAGTCATTTTTGTCTACACCCACGACTCCATTGCACTCGGTGAAGATGGCCCAACACATCAACCCATCGAACAACTAGCCAGCATGCGTAGCACGCCGGATCTTTCTACTTGGCGTCCATGTGATGCGGTGGAATCTGCCGTTAGCTGGAAATACGCAACCGGAAATACCGCAGGCCCATCGGCATTGGTCTTTTCACGCCAAGCATTGCCGCACCAAGAAAGAGATGCAGCACAGCTAGCGAATATCGAAAAGGGTGGCTACGTGTTGAAAGACTGCCCGGGCACACCAGATCTAATTTTGATCTCGGCGGGTTCCGAGGTCTCATTGGCAATGGGTGCAGCCGAGCAGCTTCAAAGTGACAGCTGCAATGTTCGAGTTGTTTCGATGCCTTGCCAGGATCAATTTGACCAACAAGATGCTAGCTATCAAGAGTCCGTACTACCGGGCAACGTTGAAAATCGTATCGCGATAGAAGCGGGTCATCCATCGAGCTGGTACAAATACACTGGCCTGCGCGGCAAAGTAATTGGCATGGACACCTTTGGAGCATCTGCGCCTATCGGTGATCTGTTGAACCACTTTGGCTTCACGGTTGAGCGCGTTGTAGCCGATGCCAAAGCACTTATGGCGTGAGCCTGTACACAAATTAAAGCAGCGAATTGGCGTGAATTGCCTATAATTAAACGCTGAATAACTCAAAAGTGGGCTGGCAGTGTGCTGGCCTTTCTTTTGATTCAACACAATAATAAAATTGTGATGCTGAGTTCCGTAAAGCCTCACACGACACACCGAGGAGCCAGCAATGAGCGTGTTAAAAATGGTGGATGTTGAGCTAAAAGGTAAGCGCGTATTGATTCGCGAAGACCTCAACGTACCGATCAAAAATGGTGAAATCGCCAGTGGCGCGCGTATTCGTGCAGCATTACCCACCATTCGTTTAGCGCTTGAAAAAGGCGCAGCGCTGATGGTGATTTCACACCTTGGTCGCCCAACAGAAGGTGAATACGACGAGCAGTATTCGCTGGCTCCTGTAGCCCGATTTCTAGCAAAAGAGTTGGGGCAGGCCGTGCCCTTGGTTTCAGATTATCTCGAGGGTGTATTTATTAACCCCGGTGAAATCGTATTGCTGGAAAATGCTCGATTCAACAAAGGCGAAAAGAAAAACGACGACCAGCTCTCAAAACGGTTGGCGGCTCTTTGTGATGTGTTTGTGATGGATGCCTTTGGCACAGCGCATCGTGCGCAAGCCACGACGCACGGTGTTGCAAAATATGCCCCGATTGCCTGCGCAGGGCCATTGTTGAGTAAAGAATTAGATGCCTTAGCAGAAGCGCTCGATAACCCTAAGCGACCTTTGGTCGCGATTGTTGGCGGTTCAAAAGTATCTACCAAATTGCCCGTGCTTGAATCGCTTTCTAATTTGGCCGATCAGCTTATTGTTGGCGGCGGCATTGCCAATACATTTTTGGCGGCCTCGGGTTTCCCCGTCGGCACATCACTTTGTGAGCATGATTTAATCAAAGACGCGCAAGCACTGATGGCCAAAACTAACATTCCAATTCCAGCCGATGTCGTGGTCGGCACTGAGTTTTCTGAAGATGCAAAAGCCGTGACCAAAGCTGCGGCAGATGTTGCAGAAAACGAAATGATTATGGATATCGGCCCGCAATCATGCGCCGAACTCGAAGCTATTTTGGCTAATGCAGGCACTATTATTTGGAACGGCCCCGTGGGTGTTTTCGAATTCCCAGGTTTTAGCGGCGGCACCGAAGCGCTGGCAAAAGCCATTGCAGCGAGTCCGGCATTTTCGATTGCTGGGGGTGGTGATACGCTGGCAGCGATTGACCAATTTGGAATTATCGAGCAGATATCCTATATTTCAACCGGTGGCGGAGCCTTCTTAGAATACGTAGAAGGGAAAACATTACCCGCCGTGGCTATTTTGGAGCAACGCGCTCAAAGCCAAAAAACGGCTAAATAAAACCCAGATAAAAGAAAAATAGAAACTAACATCGAATAACGCAACACGGCCAAACAAACGAATTTATCGATCAAAAGATCGTCTCAATAAAAAAGTGAAGAAAAAAGGAATAACATTATGGCTCTAATTAGCATGCGACAACTTCTCGATCATGCCGCTGAAAATGCGTATGGCGTACCGGCTTTTAACGTCAATAACCTCGAGCAAGTACGCGCCATTATGGAAGGCGCACAAGAAACCAACAGCCCGGTAATTTTGCAGGCCTCTGCGGGCGCGCGAAAGTATGCCGGTGCGACTTTTTTACGTCACCTTATTCAGGCTGCGATTGAAGAGTTTCCAGAAATTCCAGTTTGCATGCATCAGGATCACGGTGCTTCGCCAGCGGATTGCCAACGCTCAATTCAGCAGAATTTTAGCTCGGTGATGATGGACGGTTCGTTATTAGCCGATCAAAAAACCCCAGCGGATTATGACTATAACGTTGATGTAACACGCCGCGTAGTTGAAATGGCACATGCCTGCGGCGTTTCTGTTGAAGGCGAATTAGGCTGTTTAGGTTCGTTAGAAACCGGTGAGGCCGGCGAAGAAGATGGCGTTGGCGCAGTGGGAATTTTGACCCATGAACAAATGCTGACCGACCCAGAAGAAGCCGCAGATTTCGTTAAAAAGACTGGTGTTGATGCGTTAGCCATCGCCATTGGTACGAGTCATGGCGCATATAAATTCACCCGCCCACCAACCGGAGATGTTTTGGCGATTGATCGTATTAAAGCGATTCATAAACGTATCCCCGACACCCATTTGGTGATGCACGGTTCCTCATCGGTGCCTCAGGATTGGTTGAAAATCATCAATGAATTTGGTGGTGAAATTCCAGAAACATACGGTGTGCCGGTTTCAGAAATTCAAGAAGGTATTAAGCACGGCGTACGTAAAGTGAATATCGATACTGATTTGCGTCTTGCTTCAACCGGCTCGGTTCGTCAATTTTTGGCAGAAAACCCAGCCGAATTTGACCCGCGAAAATATTTGACTCAGTCATTGATTGCAATGAAAAGTATTGTGATTGCACGCTACGAAGCATTTGGTACTGCAGGTCAGGCAGATAAAATTAAAGCTCGTTCGCTTGATGCGATGTCGGCACAGTATTTAACCGGCAAGCTTGATCCGCGCATCAGTTAATCACTGGGCTGCTTCAAAAAAACGTCGGCTAAACCCCGGCGTTTTTTTTCGCCTAGGATTTGGTAAATCAGAAGTAGTCTCATGTTGTCTGTAGTAGAAAGACTAGTGTTCATCATCCTCTGACCGTAGAGTGGCTGCAAATAATAAAAAAAATGGGAATAATTTGAAATGAAAAGCGTTGATGTTTTTTGGTCATTTAGAAGTCCCTATTCATATTTGGCAACCCCTGAATGTTGGAGATTAAAGAGCAGTACGCGGTTAACGTTAATCTGCGGATGGTGCTTCCAATAGCGCTGCGTAATCCCGATGTACTGTTTAAAAATGGCGATAAAAACAACGTGCGTTACATCATGCTGGATTGGGCGCGGCGCGCGGAGTTTCTTGGTTTGCCTCATCAGTGGCCATCACCCGACCCCATTGTGCAAGAGCGTAAGACCATGCAAATTGCGGAACAGCAACCTTATATCTATCGTCTAAGTAAGCTTGGCGTTGAAGCGCAGCGCCGGGGGCAAGGCATTGAATTTGCCGAGCAGGTGTCACGACTGATCTGGGGTGGTACCCGAGCATGGGATAAGCGCGATCATCTAAAAAACGCGACAAAAACCGCGGGCCTTTCTCTTGAACGCATGGAAGCTGAAATTGGCTCAGGCAATCATATGACCGAAATTGAACAAAATCATACCGTTTTAGAGAATGCAGGGCACTGGGGTGCACCTACTTTTGTATATAAAGATGAACCATTTTTTGGCCAGGATAGGATCGATACGCTTTGTTGGCGGCTCGATCCTATCCTGGCTTGAGCAAACGGTAAACTGATATTGAGTAAAAAGGATGACTAACTAGATGTTAACGGAGACTGCTAGCCTAGCCCTGGCGACTTTTTTTGCAACCATAGGTCCGCTGGATATCGCCGCAGTGTTTGCAGTATTAACCCGTAACGGTTCGGTGCAGCACAATCGTATGATGGCGATTCGAGCAACGCTTATTGCAACGGCCATTTTGGTGACGTTCGCATTAGCCGGTGAGTTACTGCTCGCAGCACTTGGGATTTCTTTAGCTGCGCTAAGAGCTGCAGGCGGCATTCTGTTGCTGCTGATTGGTATCGATATGGTATTTGGTCGCTCCTCCGGAGGTACGTTTACTACCGAGGAAGAGGAGCAGGAGGCCATGCAAAAACAGGATATTTCTATTTTTCCGATCGCTACACCGATGATCGCGGGGCCTGGTTCGATGGGCGCAGCCATATTACTGATGGCGAATACCGAAGGTGATGTCGGCCAGCAGGCCGTTGTGATTGCATCGCTGCTTGCGGTTTTACTGCTCACCGGGATTTGTCTATTGTTATCCAGTCAGATAAGTCGATTACTGGGTATTACCGGAATGCAGGTGGTCAGTCGTATTATGGGGGTGTTGTTATCCGCCTTAGCGGTGCAATTTATTTTTGATGGCGTCAAACAAAGCGGTATTTTTGGGTCGTAAAATAAAGCAAAATCCGATACTGCTATTTACATACAAACGTCGCATACATGGCATATAGAATGAAAAAAGCACTTAGTTTTTGGGTATTGGTTGTGGTCTCGTTATTGGCGATGCCGGTTTGGTCTGAGCAGGGGTTACGTGCCGAGTTGGAACAATCGATGTTGAAGGCACGGGGTGCAGTAATGAATGCAGATTTGAAGGCATTCATTTCTTCCGTTGATGCTATAAATCCGCATGTACGCATTACACGAGACCAATGGAGTCAATTATTGGCTAATAAATTGGGACAAAAACTATTGTTAAGAAGCGCGCAGGATCTAAAAAATAACACCGTTTTTATCACGGTGAAAACTGATGGTGACTGGGCTGGGTATTACGCAGAAACTAATCTTGATGATGAAAATTATCAAACATTGAATGTGTTTCTGTTTCACCGATCGAGTAAGGGCTGGCGCCCTGCAGGACAATCCTATGGTTTAACCAAAGCAAAACCCGGTAGTCCGGCTGCACTACAATATGCTCACTGGAAAGATCACCAGGATATGTTGAATACACTGGAAACGAACCGATATTTTTCTATTCGGAATTTGGTACAAGCTGCCGCAAAAAAATAGTTTGCGAACGTTGCATCCAAAGTATCTAAAAGAAGTTTTTTACACTTAATCACGGAGGATAGAAGAAAATGTCTTTAGCCAATACACAGTGGGACATGTTGATCAAAGGTGCTTTGGTGTTTGATGGCTTCGGAGGTTTACCAAAAGAGGTAGATGTCGCGGTTAGCCAAGGGAAAATCGTAGCACTTGGCTTAGAATTTAACCCCTTAAATGCTAAGCAAGTGATTGATGGCAGCGGCAAATGGCTGATGCCCGGATTGCTGGATATCCATACTCATTTTGACTTAGAAGTAGAAGTAGACCCCGGTTTAAAAGAGTGCGTGCGCCACGGCACCACCAGTGTGGTAATGAGTAACTGCAGTTTAGGCTTGGCCTATGGCGAGCTGCTTAGCCCGGACCTGCCAGATGAGAACCCCGTGATCGATTGCTTTGCGCGGGTAGAAAATATGCCCAAAGCAGTTTTAGCACGCTGCATGGATGGCGTGGTCGATTGGGATAACAGCGCCGATTATTTAAAACACCTCGAAACCTTGCCCCTTGGCCCAAATGTAGCGCCGATGATCCCGCACAGTATGCTGCGCATTAAAGTCATGGGCCTTGAAGACAGCATCAGCCGTGACCCAACCGAAGCCGAATTAGACGCAATGGCGGCACTGGTTGAGCAAGGTATGCAAGAAGGCTACGTGGGTTTTTCAACCGATGGTTTGCCGCTGCATTACTTGGCAAACGACCCGCATCGGAATGAAAAAATCCCCGCTCAACACGCAAAATTCAAAGAACTTAAAGTGCTGGGAAAAGTACTGCGCGACTACGACCGTATTTGGCAAGTCACACCAGACCCCGAAGATATGCTAAAAACCCTGGGTTTATTTGGCCTGACCTGTGGCCGTTTCTTTGGCGGAAAAGCATTAAAAATGACAGCAACTGCGGCCATGGATATTAGCTGTAACCGGCGTGCTGAAGGCGGTTTAATTAAATTTAGCCAGCTGCTTAACTCACGCTTACTCAAAGGCGATTTCACCTTTCAGGCGTTGTCTGTCCCGTTCAAAGTATTTGCAGATGGTGTCACAACACCTTTAATGGAAGAAAAAGAAGCCTTCCGTGAGCTCATGGCCATTGATATTGACGACATTCAAGGTCGTAAAAACAAGCTGGATGATGAAGGTTTTCAAGGGCGGTTTCGTGAGCAATGGATGGCGGGTAAAAGCGGCTATAGCTTAGAGCGATTTCGGCATAAATATAAAATGGAATCCACCACCTTTAGCCGTGAACTCAGCGATATGGTGATGGATAGCTGTCCGGTGGAGCCTTGGGCTGGGCAGCGTTTATCTGATATTTATGGCCGCCTTAAACAGTACCAAGGTGCCTTGGGCGATGCCGCAGCGCAAAACCAACCGGAGTTAGCCGCCTTTAGTTTATTCCCCGCGCCCATCATTGATGACGCCGGCTTTATGATGCACATGTTGCGTGAATACGACCGCACCTTCCGCTGGTATGTGATCACCGCAAATGAGCGCCCAGATGTATTAAAAAAACTGGTGTTCCACCCAGAAACCCTGCCAGGGTTTAATGATTCCGGCGCCCACCTAACCAACATGGCCTATTACGATGCCAACTTAATGACCCTCAAAATGGCAGCACAAGACTCTATTGAGTTAGTGGCCCTCGCGGTCAAACGCCTTACCAAAGACCCCAGCGAACTATTCGGAATTGAAGGTGGCGTGATTGAATGCGGCGCAATCGCTGACCTGGTATTAATAGACCCTCAAGCGCTAAATGCTCATGACTCAGATGCCAATATTGAAATAATAGACCGTGATATTTTCCAACACCCGCAATTGGTAAACCGTTCAGACGGCGTAGTAAATACAGTTATTATTGCTGGAAAACTAGCATGGGACGGCCAGCAATATACCCCCGAGTTTGGGCATGAGAGCTTTGGAAGAGTATTGCGAAATAAAGACTGGGCAGAGGTAGCTGAGCAGTCAAAAAACGTTGCTTAGCGTAAACTTCAACGAGTGGTTTGTCTTAGGTAGGTAAGCCATTGGCTCGCCTGTTCTTTGGTGCTATCAAACCCAAGGGCAGTTTCAAAATGCCTATAAGCGGAGTCTAAACGCTCAAGTTGATAGTGGCTGATTGCGTTTAATAAATGGGCAGAACCGGGGTTTTTGAGCGGGCCTTTGGCTTGAGCTAGCTCTAAATGTTGAATGGCTGCTGCGTATTTTTCCAGCTCAAACTGTGCCTGAGCAAGTCGATAATACAAATCCCCGCTGGGTGATTGCTGCGCTGCAAGCTGCAATGGCTTAAGTGCTTTTTGGTACTCGCGGGCATTAAACCAGGCGCTTGCGAGAAGCGCATGGTTTTTGTGTGATGATTTTACCTTTCCAGTGTTTATTTCTTGCTCGAGTATTTGCGCTGCTTTTATTGGGTTCTGCAAATGTAAGAGCAGTTGCGCTAGCTGCACAATTTCTTCACTGGTTGTTAATAATTCCCTTTGGTAAGCCATGTTCAGTGCAGCTAGGCTGTCTTGGCTGCGGTTTTGCTGTGAGTAAAGCGATGCAAGCTGAAGCCAGTAGGTTTTCTCATGAGGGAATTTTAGAATCAGATTTTCCAACAATAACGTAGCTTTGAGCGGTTGCGTTGTTTCGAAATAAAGCCCAAGTAAAAACCGATAATGGTGTTCGGCTGGCGGCGTGAATAACTCTAATACACGCCGAGCAGGGGTGATGGCATGCGTATATTGATGATTTGCCGCATAGGTAGAAGCGAGTAAAAAATACGCCTCTGCATGTTTAGTTGGGGATAACTCAAACCACTGTTTTAGCGTGGTTATGGCATCGTCATATTGTTGCGCAGACAAATACATTTGAGCAAGGTTGTAGCGGGTATGTTGTTCCAGTGCAGTGGGTAATGCATTAAGGGCAATGGCTAGTTCGAACCGTTTAATCGCATGGTTAAGTTGGTCTGTTTGATAATACACCCAGCCGCTCGATTGTTGAGCCAGCGCACGTGCATAGGCACTATTACCGGATGATTGCAGAATTTTATCGAGCGTAATTAGTGCATCGTTAAATGCGCCGGCAGCCATTTGTTGTTCGGCATGTTTTAGTTGGTTGTATACATAGGGTGAAACGGTGGGTGGTTTCGAAGGCTCGGCGCTGGCTAGCGGTGTGCAAGTAATGACAATAACCAAACAGGCCGTCAACCAGCGAGCTATTGGATTACAAACTTGTTTATATGAGTGTTGAAAGCAGCTCACTGGCTGGCCTCCAAACTGTACCGAATACGCTGGCGTACTTGATGGCGAGCAATCGCTTTGCCGCCTTCGATACGTGGCTTAAATTGCCAGCGGCTCACCGCGCGTACGGTTGCTCTATCAAATAAAATAGCTGGGCTGGAGTTAACCACATGTAGGTTGTTTACCGTGCCTTGTTCGGTAATGGTGAACTCTACTTCTACCCAGCCTTCTATGCCCTGTTGCGAGGCGCGAAACGGATATTGCGGCTCGACACGTAGGGTAGGAATCGCATTACCGGTGCTAGGCGCAAAATTAATATCTAACGCTTGAAGGTTTAAGTGCGGTGTTACGCGTGGAATTTTTTGCGCGGTAAGCGTTAAATTCGGTGCGGCAATCGCCATGGTGGGCGAAGCTAATGCTGGTGGCGGAGCCGCTTTGGGTGTCGGTGCGTTTAGTTTTATCGGTGGCTCTGGCAGTGTAGGTTCTTCTGGTTGCAGGCGAATAAACTCAATCGCAGGGTTGCTGCTGGGTTGTGTTGTTGAAGCCGCGCCACCTTGGGTTAGGTAGTGCATAAAATAAAACAGTCCGTAACTCACTATAATTGAGCAGATTGTCGCTACGCAGGTTTGAAACCATCGACTCGTCATAGAAGGTTAGGGGGCTATGGCGGCAATAGCCACGTGGCTAACACCAGCTAATTTGGCTTGATCCATCACCGCCACTAGCACGCCGGTTTGTGATGCTTTATCTGCTTGAATAACCACTGTGCCCTGAGGGTTTTCTGCATGTAAGCGCTCAATGTTTGCACGAACGGCACGTATGTCTATTTGGCGTTGGTTGATCCAAACATGACTGTTTTTGTCGATAGCGACCATGATGCTAGTAAGTTCTTGATTCACAGCACTTTGTGCCTGCGGGCGGGTAACATCGATGCCGGACTCCTTCACAAAAGTGGAGGTTACAATAAAAAATATTAGCATGATGAATACGATATCCAGCATCGGTGTCATGTCGATAGCGCTATCGTCTTCTTCTATTAAACGAGGTTTACGACGCATATTGAACCTGGCTAGTGGGCTCTGTTGAGGTAGTTGGTTTTGTTGGGCTAGTTGGTTCTGTTGCAATAGTTGAAGTCTGCATTTGTTGTGATAATTT
>JAESUM010000008.1 GCA_016763075.1 Pseudomonadales bacterium | reverse complement strand
TCAAGTGGCATTGATGCCATAAAGCGGCGCTTTTGCGTTGCGGCTATTACCCGTGCATCCCACTATTAAACTTTGTTTACAGTTTCTTGTGCGCTTTGGTGTGGGTGGCGGGTTTTACCTGCGCCATCATTGGCTCAAGTGCGCGGCCTTGTTGGCGGTAGTTGTGAGTGCATTTGCCGCTACGTATCAGCTTGGGTTAGTCACCGGCACGCAATATTCAGAGAGAGCCGCGGCAGAAACGCGCCGGTTACGGGCGGAGGTGCTGGTATCAGTGCAAGATATTGAAACACAATCGCTTGATTTAGGGCGCTTGCGAGCACGGGCTAAACTTAATGCCCAATCTGAGAAGTTAGTCAGAACCGAAATGATTCAACTGACCCATCGGTTGGTGCAGCTGCAAAAAGAAAATAGCATCTTCCGTAAAGTGATGGACCCGGAGTCCTTTGAAAAAGGGCTCAGTATTCGCAGTTGGGATGTGAAGCCATCGGCGTTGTTGCACCACTTTAAGTTTGAGCTGGTCATTCAGCAATTAGCCAGCCGCCACCCCTTGGTGAACGGTAGCGTGATAGTTGAAATATCCGGAGTCGAAGATGGCGAGCAACGCACCATCGGTTTGAGCCGTATTTCTGAGCAATTTAGTAAGCGTAAAATAAAATTACGGTTCCGTTATTTCCAAGAGATTCGCGGCGAGATGGTTTTACCGCCCAGGTTTATCCCTGAAACGGTTCACGTGATTGCACGATCAAGAGGGAAAAGACCCCAAACCCGAGAAAAATCCTTCGAATGGATGCCGGTTGAGCTGTAATACTTGACCTTTTTAGTGGGTTAATTGGATAATGCTCTGCTAATCCCCTATTCTTTACCTAATGATCCTGTCCGAGAAAACTGTAGTTATGCCTGATCTTCAGATGCCAACAACATTGGAACTTACCGATCAAGCCGTTTCCAAGGTGAAAAGCCTGATGGCGGAAGAGGAAAACAATGAGTTAAAACTGCGCCTTTATATTACCGGCGGTGGTTGCTCTGGTTTTCAGTACGGCTTTAGTTTTGATGAAGAACTAGACGAAGAAGACACTCAAGTCGAAAAAGACGGCGTTACGTTATTAGTAGACCCCATGAGTTTCCCTTATTTGATTGGCGGAATAGTCGATTACACCGATGGGCTTGAAGGCTCTAAATTTATCGTCAGTAACCCTAATGCAACCACCACCTGTGGTTGCGGGGAGTCATTCTCGATATAGCAGAACAATAGCCGCACAGCTGCTTCAGGCTACATGCTAGAACCACTGGCTTTGGTACGAACAAAAAAATGCCGCAACCTAATCCGTTGCGGCATTTTTGTTTGTGCATTTCGCGCGCTGGCTAGGGCATCCGGCGCATCGATTTTTGGCCAGAGCGCGACTGATGGATGCGGCTTTTAATATTTGCTCGCTGTGCTGGTGTCATGTTCTGCCAGCGGGCTTTTATTTGTTCGCGCTTCTCTACGGGCATCGCGTTAAAGCGTTGATGGCGCTGCCGCACACGTTTTTGCTGTTGCGCGGGTAACGCGTGGAATTGATCGAAGCGTTGCCGCAACTTGGCTTTTTGATCAGGTTTTAATGCTTTCCATTTTTCCATGCGTTGCCCAGCAGACTGACGTTGCTTCGGCGTCATGGCATTCCAGCGGTTTAGGCCATTCACAATACGCTCACGTTTTTCGGTGGGTAGCGTATCCCAGCGGGACTCCATCCGCTGCAGTGCGCTTTGTTGCTGGGGCGGCAATTCGCTCCAAAGAATGCCTGTTTGGGTTTCTGCCAAACTGGCTGTGCTGGTGAGCATTAGCAGCATGGCAAGGCGTTGGGTGATCTGTTTTAAACTATTCATAACGATTCGGTTGTTGCTTGAATGTTGTGGTTGGGTGTTGCTTGAGTATTTGGGCTGGGTGCTGATACGGGTATGGCAAAAGGGTCGCGCCAGCTGGTGTTGGTCATGGCTTGGTTTGGCGAGCTAGAAACTGATTTGGCACTTGCGAGTGCACTGGCATGGGATTCGTCGGGTTCCCATAAGCCGATAAACTCAAGTAGCTCAATATCAAGTGGCTGCTCAGCGCTGAGGTAAGCCGGTGTCCACAGCAGCGGCAGTAGGGCCAGTGCGTACCGATGTTTCATGGCTTAACCTTTTGCTCTTCAAGAATCAGCCATTGGTACATGTCCAAATTGCTGAGCATTTCGAAGGCTTCCTCGGATTGAAGCAGGTCAATGTCGTCGGTATGCGGGATTACCTGCGGGCTGATATCAGCGGTTTGAAACCGGCTGACCGGAACCAGTACAACTGCGGCGCTGAGAACTGCCAGCAATACCGCGGCACGTGGGCCAGAAAAAAACGATTTTTTAGCCGGCTGTAACAATGCTTGCTCACGAATAGCGTGCAATGCTTGGCGAGTATTGCCGTTGATATCGTGAATATTGTCATCAAGCGCGCGCTGCGTCTGGCTAACAAATAGCTCATTTTTGTCGTTGGGTTGTTCATGCTTCATCGGAGAACTCCTGTAACTGCACACGTAGTTTTTTAATGGCGCGAGAGTAGTGGGTTTTAATGCTACCAACACTGCAGCCCATAGCTGTGGCGGCTTCTTTTTCGGTGAAGCCCTGCCAGCCGCGTAATAAAAACGCCTGTTGTTGGCGCAAAGGAAGTTGTTTGACGGCCATTTCTAATGCGCGATTAAAGTGCCTTGCTTGGGTTTGTTGGCCCGGGCCGGGCGTGTGTACATCAATCGCTTCTATTTCTTCGTCGCTGTCGCGGTGCTGCGCCAGTGCCTGAAAAATACTTAACGGGCCTTTTTTCTTGCGGTGCCAGTCGCGAATGCGGTTTTGTAAAATACGGTGAAACAGCGGTGGCCATTCGCTAGCGGGTTTGTCGGCATAGCGGCTAGCGAGTTTGAACATCGCATCTTGTACAATATCTAACGCTTCGTCTGGGTTGCCAGTAGCCATTCGGGCCATATAAAAGGCTTTCAATTCGACACCACTGAGGAATTGATTCAACGATAGTTGGGTGGTTTCCAGCTTTGCGTCACTCTTAAATTGGATATTAACCGACAGGTTAGCCGAATTTTGCCCGTGGGTGAACTGGGTTATAGCTGCTGTAAATGACAAAATAGTAGCCTTGCAACTTGAGTGGTTGATGGGGGATTTGTCGGTGATATGGTTGATTAACGCTACACTGAGCAGATAGTTGACACGGTAATCGATAAATTACTGCTGTAGAGGCCAAAATCCCAACAAAGTCGATAGACGCAAATAGCACTTTCTCTTACAATACGCGCTAATTTGGTTTGACGGATTCAAAGGGAGGCGAGACAGGGCAAAATGCTCTCTCTCGCTTTTTTTGGGCCGGTAGTTAATCCTTCAATACAGTTTCGCTAAAGACGGTGTTCCGCTTTAGGTGAATATTTTCATAAAGGTATTTCGTGACAGAATCTGCAGCTGCGCTTGTATCTCTGCCCGCAATATTGGTCCTCGAAGATGGGTCAGTATTCAATGGGCGTTCAATTGGCGTTGCGGGTAGCGCCGTAGGTGAAGTGGTTTTTAACACTTCGATGACCGGTTATCAGGAAATCCTGACAGACCCCTCTTATAAAGCCCAAATAATCACGCTGACTTACCCTCATATTGGTAACACCGGCGTTAATGAAGAAGATGAAGAATCTTCTTCAATTCATGCTTCGGGCCTCGTTATTCGAGACTTACCGCTACTAGCGAGCAGTTGGCGAAAAGAGCAAAGCCTGAACGACTATTTGCAAACGCACAAATTGGTTGCCATTGCCGATATCGACACGCGACGTTTAACTCGCTTGCTGCGCAACAAAGGTGCATTGCGAGGCTGTATTCTTGCCGCCGAGCAACCGCAAGTCAGTGATGCGCTGGCCTTGGCAAAAGAATTTCCTGGCCTTAAAGGCATGGACTTGGCATCAGTTGTGACCGCCGACAAAAATTACCAGTGGACACAAAAGAGTTGGAGCCTAGCGCCATACGGGTTCGACACTAAAAATTCGGACGAACAACAGCCTGGCACCGAGCAGCCCCAGTATCATGTGGTGGCATACGACTTCGGCGTGAAGCGCAATATTTTGCGGATGCTCGCTGATCGTGGTTGCAAAGTAACCGTGGTGCCAGCGCAAACCCCTGCTGCAGATGTATTGGCAATGAAGCCTGACGGTGTGTTTTTGTCCAATGGCCCAGGCGACCCAGAGCCCTGCGATTACGCTATTAGCGCCATCAAAACGATTTTAGAAACTGAAATTCCGGTGTTTGGTATCTGCTTGGGCTACCAGTTGTTGGCGTTAGCCTGCGGCGCAAAGACCCTGAAAATGAAGTTTGGCCATCACGGGGCCAACCACCCAGTGAAAGACTTGGACAGCAACCAAGTACTGATCACCAGTCAAAACCACGGTTTTGCAGTGGATCAGGAAACCTTGCCAGAATGCCTACGCATCACCCATGTTTCGCTTTTTGACGGCTCACTTCAAGGGTTGCACCATAAGCAGAAGCACGCTTTTGGGTTCCAAGGTCACCCTGAAGCAAGCCCAGGCCCGCAAGATGCCGCTTACCTGTTTGACTACTTTGTTGAGCTGATAGAAACATTGCAACAATAGCCTGAAGCGCTAACGCCTTTTTTTAACTGCCTTTGCGCGCAAGCCTCTGAAGCTTACGTAAAGGCTCCTAAATACAGTACCGGGAAAATACGGGATATGCCAAAACGCAGTGATATAAAAAGTGTACTGATTCTAGGTGCTGGGCCAATCGTAATTGGTCAGGCCTGCGAATTTGATTACTCCGGTGCACAGGCTTGTAAAGCCCTACGGGAAGAAGGTATTCGGGTTATTTTGGTGAACTCCAACCCCGCTACCATTATGACTGATCCGTCGATGGCCGACTCAACCTACATTGAGCCGGTCAATTGGCAAACGGTTAGCAAAATCATCAAAAGAGAGAAACCCGACGCCATCTTGCCAACCATGGGTGGCCAGACTGCATTGAACTGCGCGTTGGATTTGTACCACAAAGGTATTCTCGAAAAGCACAATGTCCAAATGATTGGGGCCGACAGCGCCGCCATCGATATGGCAGAAGATCGCAAACTGTTTGATGATGCGATGAAAGACATTGGCCTAGGAACCCCGCGTTCTGCCATTGCCCACAGCATGGAAGAAGCCGACCAAGTTCAATCAATGATTGGTTTTCCTTGCATCATTCGCCCGTCATTTACGATGGGTGGCTCCGGCGGTGGTATTGCCTACAACCGCGAAGAATTTCACGAGATCTGCAAACGTGGTCTTGACCTTTCACCCACCAATGAACTTCAAATTGATGAATCATTGATTGGCTGGAAAGAATACGAAATGGAAGTGGTGCGTGACCGCAACGACAACTGCATCATCGTTTGCTCGATCGAAAACTTTGACCCGATGGGGGTGCATACTGGCGACTCCATCACGGTTGCGCCTGCACAAACACTGACCGACAAAGAGTACCAAATTCTGCGTAACGCCTCGATCAAGGTGTTGCGTAAAATTGGTATTGAAACCGGTGGCTCCAACGTTCAATTTGCGATCAATCCGGTGGATGGAAAACTGGTAGTCATCGAGATGAACCCGCGTGTTTCTCGCTCGTCGGCTTTGGCATCCAAGGCTACCGGCTTCCCCATTGCGCGCGTTGCCGCAAAACTGGCCATTGGCTACACCCTTGATGAGCTGCAAAACGAAATCACCGGCGGCGCAACCCCGGCATCCTTTGAGCCCACTATTGATTACGTGGTTACTAAAATTCCACGTTTCACCTTTGAGAAATTCCCGCAAGCAGACAATACCTTAACCACCCAAATGAAGTCCGTGGGTGAGGCCATGTCGATTGGCCGAAACTTCCAAGAATCGTTACAAAAAGCCTTACGAAGCCTCGAAGTGGATAGCTTTGGGTTTGATCCGCAAATTGATCTGACTCAAAAAGATGCCGAAGTACAGGTTCGTAATCAGCTAATTAACCCCAACGCTGAACGTATTTGGACCATTGGCGATGCCTTTCGCCTTGGCATGAGCGTCGATGAAGTACATCAACTGTGTGCGGTAGACCCATGGTTTTTGGTACAAATTGAAGACATCATCCGCGACGAGCAAAACCTAGAAGCAAAGGGTATTGAATCCCTCGATAAATCTGCGTTGTATCAGCTCAAACGTAAAGGTTTTGCCGACAAAAGACTGGCCGACATACTCGAGGTCAAACAGAGCGTGATCCGTGAATTGCGCCACGAGCTAGGTGTGCGCCCCATTTATAAACGGGTTGATACCTGCGCCGCTGAGTTTTCATCAGCTACCGCGTACATGTATTCAAGTTACGACGAAGAGTGCGAAGCAGCGCCAAGTGAACGCGAAAAAATAATGGTATTGGGCGGGGGTCCAAACCGTATTGGTCAAGGCATTGAGTTTGACTACTGCTGCGTGCACGCGGTGCTAGAAATGCGCGAACGCGGCTATGAAACCATCATGGTCAACTGTAACCCTGAAACCGTTTCAACCGATTACGACACTTCTGACCGTCTTTATTTCGAGCCGGTTACGCTTGAAGACGTGATGGAAATTATCGACCTCGAAAAACCCAAAGGCGTGATCGTTCAATACGGCGGGCAAACCCCGCTAAAATTGGCTCGCTCACTTGAAGCACTGGGCGTACCTATTATTGGTACCAGCCCTGATGCCATTGACCGTGCAGAAGACCGCGAACGATTCCAGCAAATGGTTGAAAAACTCAACTTAAAGCAGCCGCCAAACGCCATTGTGCGTAGCGTCGAAGAAAGCATTGAAGCTTCGCGCACCATTGGTTACCCGTTGGTGGTTCGACCATCCTATGTGTTGGGTGGCCGGGCAATGGAAATTGTCTACAACGAAGAAGAATTGATGACCTATATGCACGAAGCTGTGCGTGTATCCGATGACTCTCCGGTTTTGCTGGATCGCTTTTTAGATCAGGCCATTGAAGTCGATGTGGATGCTATCTCTGATGGCGACCATGTTGTGATTGGCGGAATCCTGCAGCATATTGAGCAGGCAGGTATTCACTCGGGTGATTCGGCATGTTCACTGCCACCTTATAGTTTGGCCCCAGCGGTGCAAGACAGAATGCGCCAGCAGGTTATTGCGATGGCTAAAGAATTGGGTGTAATTGGCCTGATGAACGTTCAGCTGGCGCTACAAGGTGACGATATTTATGTGATTGAGGTTAACCCTAGGGCATCACGTACCGTACCGTTTATTTCAAAGTGTATCGGCGTGTCATTGGCACAGGTTGCTGCGGCCTGTATGGTCGACATTGGCCTTAAAGAGCAAGGCTTCACCGAAGAACGCATTCCAAAACACTTTAGCGTTAAAGAGTCGGTATTCCCCTTTGCTAAGTTTCAGGGTGTAGACCCTATTCTTGGGCCGGAGATGAAATCAACCGGTGAGGTGATGGGTATCGGTGATGAATTTGCCGAAGCTTTTTTGAAAGCGCAGTCAGGAGCCGGAGAAGTACTACCGCGTGGCGGTTTGGCATTTTTGAGCGTACGAGAGCAAGATAAAGCTGGTATCGCCGATGTGGCTAAAAGCTTGCTTGATTTGGGGTTTGATTTGACTGCAACCAAAGGTACAGCGCAGGTCATTGCTGATATGGATATGCCGGTTCAAGTGATCAACAAAGTGATGGAAGGCCGGCCACATGTCGTCGACATGTTGAAAAACGGCGAAATATCCCTCATTGTAAACACTACAGAAGGCAAGCAAGCCATAGCTGATTCTTCGACCATTCGCCGTTACGCACTACAACGTAAAGTTCACTACACCACTACGTTGGCAGGTGCAGAGGCAGTTTGTATGGCTCTTAATTTCGGCAATGAAAATAAGATTCGCCGCTTGCAAGATTTACACTAACGATTAAATTTTTGACTGCGGGGGGCTGTGTTAAGTCCCCCCTATAGATAGAAGAGTTTATACAGTATGAAAAAAATACCGATGACTAAAAATGGCGAAATCAAATTGCGAGCCGAGCTCGATCAGCTTAAGCACACGGAGCGCCCAAGAATTATCAAAGCGATTGCCGAAGCCCGCGAGCACGGTGATTTGAAGGAAAATGCCGAATACCATGCGGCGCGCGAGCAGCAAAGTTTTGCGGAAGGCCGTATTATTGAAATTCAAAACAAACTTGGCGTTTGCCAGGTTATCGATATCACCCTGATCAAGCCGACAGGAAAAGTATTGTTCGGAACCACCGTGGATATTTTTAATACAGGCACTGAAAAAAGTGTTTCGTATCAAATTGTGGGTGATGATGAAGCGAATGTGAAAGAGGGTAAAATCTCGGTTAATTCACCCATTGCCAGAGCGTTAATCGGCAAACAGATTGATGACGTGGTTGATATCACAACCCCTGGCGGGCAAGTCGAATATGAGATTGAAAACATCCAACATCTGTAAGTACTAGCTGACACAAAAAAGGCCGCTACGTATCAACACGTAACGGCCTTTTTTGTGTCATGTGCTGTAGCAAAGGTAACCAGCTTTCACCGGCTACATTTGATGGGTTATAGCCCTAACAGATCACCGTAACGGTTTTGGTGATAACGAACATCGCCCAACGTGTGCTCGGTGGTGCGCGCACGTTTGAGGAAGAAACCAATTTCCTCATCATCCGTCATGCCGATGCCGCCGTGCGTTTGAACCCCTTCGCTGCTAGAAAGCGTGAAGGTTTCGCCCACTTTAGATTTGGTCAAGCTAGCTACTTTAGCCAGTGCATCACCACGTTGGCCTTCGTCAATGGCAGTCAAGCCCGCAATCACAACTGATTTAGCCAGTTCGATTTCAGTATAAAGCTGTGCAGCACGGTGTTGCAGTGCTTGTTTGGTGCCAAGAATAGTATCGAACTGCTCACGCATTTTGATGTATTCAACGGTACGCTCAAATACTTCACGAGCACTGCCCAGCATGTCTGCTGAGATGCAAATTTGACCGATACTGAGGATGTCTTGAAGATCGCTAGCTGCGCCATCAACTTGGCCCAGTACGTTAGCGGCAGGAACAGCAACGTTGTCGAAGTTGACGGTACAAGCGTTACGGCTGTCTGCCATTTTCTTAGATGTGATGCTGATACCGGCGGTATCTGCATCAACCAAGAACAATGTTAGGCCAGCGGTGCTGCCAGCTTCGCCACTGGTGCGAGCTACAACAATCATTTTGTTGGCTGAAGAAGCATCCAGTACAAAAGTTTTGGTGCCGTTGATGCTAAAGCCGTCGCCAGATTTAGTTGCAGTAGTACGAGTACGCTGAGGCGCGTGGGCTGCACCTTCTTCAATGGCTAATGAAAGCTTTAGCTCGCCCTGTACTAGCAGAGGAAGTAGTTCGCTTTTTTGCTCTTTGCTACCAGCGATAGTCAGTGCAGCAGCACCCAATACGCAAGTAGAAAATAGTGGAGATGCAGCCAATGTACGGCCGCCTTCTTCAAGAATTACGCCAAGGCCGAGGTAACCGAACTCAAGTCCGCCAAACTCTTCTTCAACGGTGATTCCGCTCCAGCCAAGATCTACGATCTCTTTCCAAGAATCAGTTGAGTAGCCTACCGCTACTTCATCATCACGGATTTGGCGAAGCTGCTTAACCGGCATGCTTTTGGTGAAGAAATCCTTAGCGGAATCCTTCAGTAATGTTTGGTCTTCATTCAAAATTAGAGGCATTGTTTTATTCTCTTATAATTTTTGTGTGGGATATTCGCGTGGGAATATCTCTTTGTAAGTCTTTGGGTAGCGCCGCTTAATTAGTTGGCAGTTCCAGAATACGCTTAGAAATAATGTCGAGCTGTACTTCAGAACAACCGCCAGCAATGGTTAGTGCCTTGGTGAATAACCAGGCTCTCGTTGACCCACGTTCGTCAGCAGAGAAATTATCATGGTCATCATCGCGACCAAGACCTTGTGGGCCCATAATCGATACCATCATTTCTGCGCTGTCTTTAGTCAGCTCGGAGCCGTAGTACTTCAGCATTGAAGTCGCGAAACCAGGGGTTACACCAGACATTGTTTCGTCGGTGATACGCTGAGTGGTTAAGCTGAACGCTTGTGTATTGATCGCTTGGCGGGTGAGTTCAAGCTTGAGCAAAGGATCGTCAATCTTGCCATTTTCATCACCTCGGTACTTTTTAGCCGCATCGTTGAGCGCCATCGAAATACCAAAGCGTGATGAACCGCCGCCACCAATAGAGCTACGTTCGTGTTGTAGCAAACGTTTACCAACTGTCCAACCTTCGTTGACTTTACCGATTAGGTTTTCTTTTTCAGCGCGAACGTTGTCGAAGAACACTTGGCAGAAAGGTGACTGGCCACTGATCAGTCTGATGGGGCTTAAAGATACACCCGGATCAGTCATTGGGAACAGTACGAAGCTGATACCTTTTTGTTT
>JAESUM010000007.1 GCA_016763075.1 Pseudomonadales bacterium | reverse complement strand
AGGTGTACTAAATAAACTCTATACCCGCCTGCAAATCGACCAGTCTAAATTGGGGGAGCTGATTGACCTTGTTGCCACAATACCCTTTACCCATGCCAGCCTAAATTCAAAAGACATCCTCGGTCACGTTTACGAATACATGCTGGGGCAATTCGCATTGGCCGAAGGTAAAAAGGGCGGGCAGTTCTACACGCCCAAATCCATCGTTAGCCTTATCGTGCAAATGCTCGAACCCTTCAAAGGCCGTGTTTATGACCCCGCCATGGGAAGTGGGGGCTTCTTTGTACAGTCGGAGCATTTCATTAATGCCCACAAAGGAAAAATTGGTGATGTGTCTATTTACGGGCAGGAATACAACCACACCACATGGCAACTTGCCGCCATGAATATGGCCATCCGTGGTATTGATTTTAACTTTGGTAAAGAACCTGCCAATACTTTTACCAATGACCAACACCCTGACCTGCGCTCTGACTACGTGATGGCGAACCCGCCCTTTAACATGAAAGAATGGGATGTCGGCGTAAGCGATGATGACCCGCGTTGGAAATACGGCACACCACCGTCAGGCAATGCCAACTTTGCATGGTTGCAACACATGCTGTATCACTTGGCACCTAATGGCAGCATGGGGCTGTTATTGGCCAATGGCTCGATGAGTTCCAATACTAATAATGAAGGCGCAATCCGTAAAGCCTTAATCGAAAATGATTTGGTGGAATGCATGGTGGCCTTGCCGGGGCAGTTATTCACCAATACACAAATTCCCGCCTGTATATGGTTTTTAACCAAAAACAAAGGTGAGCGCACCGCCGCCAGCGGCAGAAAACTCCGCGACAGAAAAGGTGAAATCCTCTTCATTGATGCCCGTAACCTCGGCTATATGAAAGACCGTGTATTACGTGATTTTACCCAAGAGGACTTAAATAAAGTCACCGAGACTTTCCACAACTGGCAAGTAGGTGAAGCCTATGAAGATGTAGCAGGGTTTTGTGCGAGTGTGCCAATAGAAGACGATGTACAGGGATGTACAAGTGTCGCGGGAGGCAGGACGCCGGGAGCGACGCTACAAAAACACGATTACGTTCTAACGCCCGGTCGCTACGTTGGCGCAGTGCCAGAAGAAGAAGACGGCGAACCTTTTGCTGAAAAAATGGCACGTTTAACGACACAGCTAAAAACACAATTTGAAGAATCTGATCGTTTAGAGGGCGAGATTAAAAAGAACTTGGCGGGGTTGGGTTTCGATGTCTAACTTACGCGCATTGTGGAAATCTGCTGGGGGGAGTGTTCCAGATCATTGGGAGTTCAAAACTATTGAAAACCTTCTGGAACATTCTAAATCAATTTCTGTTGGAGTTATGTATCCAGGACAGGATACTGAGGGTGGAATACCATTAGTAAAAGTATCTAATGTCAAGAACGGTGCTATTGCTTCTAGGCCAGAATTTTGTGTTAGTGAGGAAGTGGATAAGGAATATAAGCGAACCAGATTAAATGGAACTGAATTACTTTTAACGTTGGTAGGTAACCCCGGAGATTGCGTTGTAGTAACTGAAGAGATGGCTGGTTGGAACGTAGCAAGGGCTTTGGCAGTAGTCAGGTTAGCGGATATAGAGCTTCGTTCTTGGCTGCGTTATGTTTTGTTGAGCAAGCCTGCTAAGCATTTAATCGATTCAAGGCTGAATACAACAGTACAAAAAACACTAAATTTAAAGGATGTTCGTGAGCTTGGATTGCCAATTCCTCCAAAAGATGAGCGTGAAAGGATAACTCTGATTATTGATGCTATAGAGAAAAAATCTCTAATTAATAGCCAAGCCAACCAAACCCTAGAAAATATCGCCCAAACCATTTTTAAAAGCTGGTTTGTTGATTTTGAACCAACACGCGCCAAAATCGTCGCCAAAGAAAACGGCAAAGACCCCGAACGCGCCGCCATGGCCGCCATCAGTGGCCTCTCTATCGCAAATGACGCCGCAGGCGCTATAACAGACCTAAATAACCTGCCACCAGAACAACAGCAATCCCTAAAATCCACCGCCGCCTTATTCCCCGATACTTTGACAGACTCCGAACTTGGTGAAATACCGGAGGGGTGGGGGGTAAAATCGTTATCGGAAATTATTAATGTAATTGGAGGTGGGACACCAAAAAGATCAGAAAAAACATATTGGAATGGTGATATACCGTGGTTTTCAGTTAAAGACGCTCCTTCATTGAGCGATATTTTTGTGATAGATACGATCGAAAAAATTAGTGATATTGGGTTGCAAAAATCCTCGACAAAATTATTACCTGTGGGCACTACGATAATTACGGCAAGAGGTACTGTTGGAAAGTTAGCATTGGTGGCAACGCCAATGTGTATGAATCAATCTTGTTATGGAATTATAGGTGTTGATGGCATAGGGCCTTATTTCAACTACTTCAATTTGCGTGAAGCCATCAGTACGTTGCAGAGGAATACGCATGGCGCAGTATTTGACACAATTACAACACAAACATTTGAATCTTATTTAATGCCTATTGATATTGGTGAATTAACTGCCGAGTATGAGAAAAACGTTGCCCCACTGCTGGATAGAATCGAAAGCAATAATCGTGAAATTACAGTTTTGGCCGGTCTCAGGGATTCATTGTTGCCAAAGCTTCTTTCCGGTGAACTAGAAATCACTGAAATGGAAAAGGTGGTTGCGAATGGCTGAAATCGTGCAATGGAATGACATAAAAGAAGAGTTTCATCAAGGAAGTCTGTTGCTTGGTAATGGTTCAAGTATTGCTGTAAATAATTGTTTCAATTATGCCTCTTTATTTGAAGAAGCAGTGAGGCTTGGTCACTTAACTGAAAATGTTCAAGCTGTTTTCGACAAATTTGATGTGAATGATTTTGAGTTGGTGCTTAGACGGTTGTGGCAAGCGAAATTGGTTAACGAGGCCTTAGAGTTGCCGCGCGGTGAAGTTGAAGACGCTTATGAGGCTGTTCGTCAGGCACTAATTTCGACCGTTAGAGATACGCATGTTTCTTATGATGATGCTCGCGATCATCTGGAACTAATTTATAAGTTCATGCAAGAATTTGATTTTGTCATTTCCCTTAACTATGACCTTGTTGTTTACTGGGCTGCTCAATATGGAAATCGCACTTTAGGGCGTTGGTTTAAAGACTGCTTTCAACCTTCTACGTTTAGAAGCAATTGGGAAGACTTGCGTGAAAATTTTGGTGCGACTGGAGCAACATTGTATTTCTATCCCCATGGTAATTTAGTGCTTCGGCGTGAAGGCTTTTCAAGTGAACGTAAAATTCAAACAGGTGATTGCGATAACTTGCTAGAAGCAATACTAGATAAATGGCAAACAGATAGTCTTGCGCCTGCATTCGTTTGTGAGGGTACAGAAGAAAATAAGCGGGATGCTATTTCAAGCTGTAACTATTTTGAACGAGTTTTCTTTGAAGTCTTACCTTCTCTTGAAGATACATTGGTGGTTTATGGATGGGGTTTTGGAGACCAAGATAAACATATTATCGAGCAAATTTCAAAGTCTAGTGTTAAAAATATTGCTGTTTCTATACATGGCGATGATCAAGTTCTCTGTGGAAATATAGAACGTAAGTTAGCCGCTTTGAATTTAGAAAAATTGATATTTTTTGATTCACAGAGTGAAGGTTGTTGGAGTAATCCTGTAGTTGAAGAAAATGAAGAGGGGGTTGTTGCATGATTATCGAAAAATACCAAGAAGGACTCTACCCCAGCCGGTTTCAGGTCTTTTTCTTCGCCCATGGAGGAGCAAACAATGACAGATGATAAGCAAATTCAACTATTCCAAACGACCGATGGCGGTGTCCAGCTTGAAGTGACATTGGAGCAGGAGACGGTATGGTTGTCACAGGCGCAGATGTGCGAGTTATTTGGCCGTGAGCGATCAGTTATTACAAAGCACATTAATAACATCTTTAAAGAGGGTGAATTGGTGCGTGATTCAGTAAGTGCAAAAATTGCACATACTGCTAGTGACGGTAAAACCTACCAAGGTTCTTTCTTCGCTCATGGAGGAGCAAGCAATGACAGATACTAAGAAAATTCAAATTTTTCAAAGTGGTGATGGCTCAGTGCAGTTAGATGTATCGTTACAAGACGATACCGTTTGGCTCGCACAGGCACAAATGATGGAGCTATTTGAACGGGATCAGTCGGTTATTTCTCGCCATATCAATAAGGTGTTTAAGGAGGGAGAGCTTGAGCGTGAAAGCAATATGCAAAAAATGCATATTGCTCAGTCAGATAAGCCAGTGGCCTTTTATTCGTTAGATGTTGTGATTTCAGT
>JAESUM010000001.1 GCA_016763075.1 Pseudomonadales bacterium | reverse complement strand
TGCGTAGGCGTACCATTGCGGCCTTCAAGAAAACCCAGTTATGCGCCCGTAGCTCAGCTGGATAGAGTAACTGGCTTCGAACCAGTTGGTCGCACGTTCGAATCGTGCCGGGCGCACCAATTCCCCTTCGCAAAACCACACCGTACGTCTTTCGTAACACCCTCGTTACTGCTTCACCCCATCCAAACGGACACCTTAACGCCCAAAATCCGTTATACAGATCATGCCGGCTTAGCTAATATGTGTTGCCAGTTAAAGCATCAAGCCAAAACCAACATCGAGCTACACAGGCTGCCTTGCCCAGGCAAAACGGAATATACAAATGCTACCGCGCTAAGGCGATGTCATAATAAATGGAATTAGTTAACACTAAAAGGAGCGCTAACTATGTTTGATTTGAGCATACAAGACCGGTTTATCGAGGCCGGTGGCCACCGGTTAAAAACAAGGACTCTAGGTAAAATAGACCCATCCAAACCTACATTGGTATTCATGCACGAAGGGTTAGGCTCCATCGGCCTGTGGAAAGATTTCCCCGAACAGGTTGCGCAGGCAGTAGAGATGCCGGTATTAATGTATGACCGCTGGGGCCACGGTGACTCGGACCAATTAATAGGCGCGCGCAAACCAAGCTACCGGCATGTTGAATCGCTGGAGGTTATGCCTGAGGTTCTCCGTCAGTTTGAGTTAGGCGAGATTATTTTGATTGGCCATAGTGATGGCGGATGTATGAGCTTGCTCTATGCCAGCCAGCATCCAACCAACGTGCTAGGTATTGTTGGCCTCGCTCCGCAAGTCGGTACGCCCGCTAAACCACCCCAAGAAGAACTACCAAAAACAGCCGGTTCAACCATGCAGCTGGTTATGGATCACTTTGAAAACGGCGGACTAAAACAAAAATTGGCGAGATATCACGGCGACAATACCGAGACCATGTTTTATGGCTGGGCCAACGCATGGGGCTCCAAAGAATTTGCTGGTTGGAATATGAGAGCGGAACTCAAAGACCTGAAATGTCCGGTACAAGTCATTGTCGGTGATAAAGACCCCTATGGTTACCAACACAATATCGACGAACTGAAAAATGAATCAACGACTTCAATTTCCGTATCCATTGAACCCAACGCCGGTCACGTACCCCACCTCGAGGCGAGAGAATTTACGCTGCAGCACACCGTTGCTGCGATCAACTCCTGGGTGTTAACCAAGTGATCTCATCAAAACTGGATAACTTACCCAATCATTGGCAGAACTTAACCGGCTGCTTCACACAATCATCAACGCAGCAAACAATTAGGACTTGCTCGCGCGACTAGCTAGAAAGGCATCGACCGTCATCGCCGTAGAAGGAAATCCCTTCAAGATTTTTTTATCCTGAGTCACCAGCGGCACATCAAGGTGGCGAGCAAGCACTTGGGACGAAGAAACCTCAAACTCATTTTGGCTTAAAACCGACTCAGCGGTTTCCTGCAGCAATAGTGCCTTTTCAAGATCTATGATGTTCTTCCTGAGATACAACGCCAATACATTCCGGAATTCACTTCTCCAGAGCATTGGCACAGCCCAGTCAGAATCCAGTTTATAGACCACATCAACCGACTCAGAATACTGAGTGGGAAGTAGAAAATAAGAGATGAGGTTGGTATCCGCAACAATCATGGCCTGCCTTCGTTAATAGCCTGCTCAATATCTTTGCCCGTAATGAGATCAGGAGCAATCTGCGCACGAACAGAGCGAACACTGTTCAGCCTTTCTTCCGTTGTTATTTTCACCGGAAATAGAGAACGCTTAAGGCACATAATCACCTCACTATTAATGCTTCGATGATGTTGTTCTGCAACGTGCTTTAGCTCGAGGTATAGATCCTCAGGAATATTTTTAATGGTTATAGCGGGCATAGCACCTACCTCTAAAACGGAGAGATGGTTCCATAATGAAAGCTCGTCAAACAGCCCTAAATTGTTCTACATCAGCCAATCTATCTGGTATCAATGACATGCAGACACCTATGTTCTGCATGTTAATATCCAAATATGTGGACAATCGACATTCGGCTTACAGACCCAATGCTTGCATATCACTTTTTAAATGATCATTGCGGACTCGAAAACTTAAGGCACCGTAGACTCAAAATCTCTGAAATCGCACAGCTCAATGATCCGTTTGAATTCCTCGGCGTTGATCTTACTGATATAGACTTCCGGAAAGCGCTCAAGAAAACGAAAGCAGCTATTTCAGAGACAAAAGGCATCCTATGTTTTAGCAAGGATTGGAAAAACCCACTACTTTGGGACACCACGCAGATAAACATAAAGGCATTTGCTTGGGGTTTGAAGTCTCTGATTCAGTTCTAAAGAAAGTCGATTACATAAGGGCCCGACCTCCGCCTCCTGATGTTATTAGTGAAGCCTTCATGAAAGAACTTCTATTCACAAAATTCTGGCATTGGCGCTATGAACAAGAATACCGAGTTTACGTCCAACTGGATAAAAAATTGGAGGGTTATATTTCTATGGTTTCTCGAATCAGCTGATCTTAAAACGTGTGATTATCGGAGATCAACCTAGTGTAACTCGCTCCCAAATTTATGATGCGCTAGGTAGTCTCGGTGAAAATATAGATACATTTAAGGCAAGAGCGAGTTTTAAAAATTTCGAAGCAGTGAGGCATCAGAACAGCGCGATGTGGAATTAACAAGCCCACTACTCCGGGCGACCGTTTAAAAAATAGATAAAGGGTCGCTACCCTAACTAATCCACGACCTGCTAAATTAAATCGACTCATCCAACAGGCTCTTTCTAATTACAGAACCATTCTCTGAACGAATTAGCGGAACGCTAATCCTCGTCACTCCAGAAAGACTAGCCAAACCACGCAAGGTATCAAAATCCTCAAAAAAGGGCGTATGCACGCAAACAATATGCGCGCGCTTTTCTAGTACCTTTCCCATGGCCCAGGAAATTACTGCGGCATCTTTACGTTTTTTGGGGCCGCCGTCTGCACAACCATCAGCCGGGTCTGTATTTAAAAAATCAAACGTGGCTAGCACTGCGCCGCGGCCAGGTTTGGCCATTAAACTGACGGGGCCTATTAACCGTGGGACCGGGTCTTGCTTGTTAATGTAGTGAACATAGCGCGGGCCATCTATCCAAAACGGTGCGGCGCCACCGGTTGTGATTATTTCGATAAGGTCTAATTTGGTTTTATCTTTTAGTAATTCTTCGGTTTGGTTCAAAGCCCTGGATACATAAAACGTGCCCTGACTTGAGCTCCAAATCCGGATACGTTTTCCTGCGTTGAGGCGACCTATTATGTTGTCGCGTAGTATTTTTGTGGGTATAGAATTGGGCCCCATTTCGGTGAGCTCGCCCCAGCCCAAGCGCGCAGCATTGTGAATACCCACCATTGGCATGCCGGTAGCGTTTGCCAATATGTGGAGGTTTTTAAACTGCATCTGCGCGGTGTTTCCTTTGCCGTTTACAAAAACCCCAATGCTTTGATGCCTGGTATTGTTGGTTGGCTGCACTGCTGGAATATCATCAATGGTGTATTTTTTCGGGTCATATAAGCACCCTGCACGGCCCAGTAAAAAACCGTCGTATTGCTCGTCTTGTTCAAATGAAAGTTTGCTTGCAACCGCAATGCAATCCGGATCTGCATGGATGGGCATGCTTAATACCACGCTGATCACGCACAAAATATAAACGGCTCGATTGCCAAATAAACCCAGGGACATATAGTTAAACTCTTAATTAATTCAGCAATAATTGCGCTAGTCGTTGACCAGATTATCATATTCAATACGTCGCGTTTCTTGACAGCGCATAGGTAGATCGAGTGCACTAGCGGCTTATTGAACCATTCTCTACGGATACCTTTGATGAATACTCTGCTGACTATCTTGCATCGCACTGGTTTTGCTAACGGTAGTTTTAGTAACCGTATTGCGCGTACTCACGCCAATATCACGTTTACGCATTGCCGGGGCGGGTTCATACGCTTGTTGGCCACGGCATTGATATTTATCACCCCTGCTAGTTATGGCGAATCCATTTCCGAGCAAGCCCAGCGACTAGCGGATGATTTGATCATTGCCGACACCCACATTGATGCGCCGTTTAGGCTAACTCGCGATTACCAAGATTTAACCCAAGCCACACCGCGCGGCGAGTTTAATTTTTCGCAAGCTCAAACAGGTGGGCTCGACGCGGCATTTATGTCTATTTATATTCCAGCTAAACATCAAACCGAAGGTGGTGCCAAAGCGTTGGCCAACCAACTTATTGATTCGGTTGAGGCCATGGTGGGCCGCGCACCACAATCTTTTGCAATGGGTTTAAGCGTTCAGCAAGTTCGCGATAACCACAAAAATGGTTTGGTTAGCCTTGCGATGGGCATTGAAAATGGCGCAGCTATAGAAGGCGAACTGAGCAATTTAAAACATTTTTATGAGCGAGGCATTCGCTACATTACGCTAACCCACGGCAAGGCCAACCTGATTTCGGATTCATCCTATGACGAGCACCGACCCTGGGGCGGCATCAGCCCCTTTGGGGGGAAAGTCATCACAGAAATGAACAATCTCGGCATCATGATTGATATTTCTCATTTATCGGACGAGGCTGCATTTCAAGCAGTAAAGCTCAGCAATGTACCGGTGATCGCCACGCACTCGTCCATTCGCAAATTCATTCCGGGGTTTGAGCGCAACATGGATGATGCCCTATTAAAAGCACTTGCAAAAAAGGGCGGTGTGATTCAAATTAATTTTGGTTCTGGGTTTATCGATAACCAGTCACGCAACTGGCAAAATAAATACCGCGATCTACGTAAGGTTTATTTAGCCGAAAATAACCTCGACCGGTTTAGCCCCCAAGCCAAACAATTTGCCGCGGATTACCGCAAACAAAACCCCTTCCCCTATGCACCCATTGAACGGGTGGTAGACCATATTGACCACGTTCGCGATACCGTTGGCATTGAACACGTTGGTTTTGGATCTGATTTTGACGGCGTCGGCGACACATTACCCACCGGTTTAAAAACCGTAGCTCAGTACCCTGCTTTAATAGAGGCGTTACTCAAACGCGGATATTCCGAAACGCAGATTGAACAAATAGCCTCGGGTAATTTATTGCGCGTTTGGCAACAGGCAGAAGATTATTCCAAAGCTCACTAAGCACAGCGTGCACTCAAACCCTCTGTCCATTGCCCGGAATTAAACCGTTGGAAATCAAAAAAAAAAATATTTTTGTCTGCCGATCAATTACTCAGCGATAGCTTTTTATTAGCCGAGCACATTCAGCGCAGCCAATTTAAGCCTGACTTTGTAATTGGCATATGGCGTGGCGGTGCTCCGGTGGGTGTTTATGTTCAAGAATATTTAGAATATGTCGGTATTCCTACGCAACACTTTGCCATTCGCACTCGTTCATACAGCGACATAGACCAACAAGCCTCAGTTGAAATACAAGGCCTTGAGCCGTTAGTTAATCAAATAAAACCCGGAGATAATATTTTATTTGTCGATGATGTATTCGACACTGGCCGCACCATTGAGGCCATCTTTTGCGAGCTACAACTGCGCACCGACTTACCCGGCATCACAAATATCCAAACCTGCACCGTAAAAGTTGCTTGCCCTTGGTACAAACCCAGCCGAAATGTAACCTCGTTAACACCCGATTTTTATCTTCATGAAACCGCTGATTGGTTGGTGTTCCCACACGAACTTATAGGCCTCAGCAAAGATGAAATAAAGCAGTGCAAAGGGCCACAAGGCCAGTGGCTTGCACAGCAAACACCAAAAAAGTCGGTTTAACGGCAGTGCCGGCCGCAAAATATTAGACCGATTCGTTTCTCCTACTGTGTTGTTTTCTCGACACATTTTTACACTTATTGCGCGGCAACTAACGCAGGCACCATAAAATCACTCTATATAGATGTCACCACCCCTTTGCTTGGCTTTATCAAACTATTAGAATGTACGATTCAATCAACAATAAAAAGAGATCGAAAATGGCAAATTTAGACACATTCAAATCCGAAGCGACGGCATGGTTGGAGGAGAATTGTCCTGCCAGCTTGCGTAAACACGGTGGCGGCGCAGATTCCGAATTTACCCGCAAAAAGCGTTCAGGTGATTCGCTATTATGGCTTGATCGCTGTGCAGAAAAAGGCTGGACCGCTCCTTCATGGCCAAAAAAATATGGTGGTGGCGGGCTTAGCACCCAAGAGCACGTTGCACTCGTTGGCGTCATGAAAAAAATGAGCATTCCTGCACCTCTAGGTGGCATGAGCTTGACCATGATCGGGCCAACTCTTCTTGAGCTGGGTACCGAAGAGCAGAAACAAGCCCACCTTCCTGGTATTACCTCTGGCGAAGTTCACTGGTGCCAGGGCTACAGTGAACCCAATGCTGGCTCTGACCTAGCTAACCTGCAAACAAAGGCAGAAGACAAAGGCGATCACTTCATCATTAACGGATCTAAAATTTGGACTTCCGGCGCCATGCACGCCGACTGGATGTTCTGCCTAGTTCGAACCGATTTCAACGTTCAAAAACAAAAAGGTATCAGC